>CAZUHZ010000140.1:0-5715 GCA_964620895.1 uncultured Dysgonomonadaceae bacterium
CCCCAATGAAATATGTTTTTAAATTTCATGGGGCAAGCCTCGATGAAATATCATTTCTAATTTCATGAGTCGGTCCCAATAAAAATATTTTTTGTCGTCAAAGAAGACAATAAAAAGCAAAAGCAAACACAAACACATACTTTTGCATGTCATGCTAGCTGTTGGGAGTATAACTTTGCCGATATAAGTGATGCCGAAGTGTATGATGTGCGATGAATAATACGGATTGCAATGCTGATATCTGCTCACAAAAAAACGCCCCCATTAGTTGAGAGCGTTTTCCTTGTCTTTTATATGTAGTCCATTCTGAAACCCAATCTCATTTATTTCCGCCCTTAAATCTCCTAAAGTGGACTTTGGCAGAGCTACTGAGAGTTTTCTGAGCAAATGCTACGATGTTTCTCTATCTATTCAGTTCCTCTACTATAATTAGGTGCTTCGCGTGTTATCATCACTCCGTGAGGGTGGCTCTCTGCATATCCAGCAGCAGTGATATGGGTAAACTTTGCTTGGTGCAATTGTTCTATGGTTGCTGCTCCACAATAGCCCATTCCTGCACGAAGCCCTCCCACCATTTGGTAAACTACCTCTTGCAACGAGCCTTTGAAAGGAACGCGAGCTTCAATACCTTCTGGCACAAGTTTCTTCACATCGTCTTCTGCATCTTGAAAGTACCTGTCTTTCGACCCCTGTTGCATAGCCGATAGCGAGCCCATACCACGGTATGTTTTAAATTTACGACCATTGAAAATAACTGTTTCTCCTGGCGATTCTTCAGTTCCTGCTAGCAGCGATCCCATCATCACCGATGATGCTCCTGCAGCCAATGCTTTCACTATGTCGCCTGAGTAACGCAATCCGCCATCGGCAATGATTGGTACACCAGTATCTTTCAGAGCACTAGCCACATCGTATATAGCTGATACCTGGGGCATGCCCACACCAGCAATTATTCGAGTAGTGCAAATAGAACCCGGACCAATTCCAACTTTCACACCATCGGCACCCGCCTCCACAAGCATTTTGGCAGCTTCGCCAGTGGCAATGTTGCCAACTACTACATCAATGGTTGGGTGTAGCTTCTTTATCTGTCTCAGCATATCGGCAACTCCCTTTGAGTGTCCATGAGCAGTGTCGATGATGATGGCATCAATTCCAGCTTCTACCAGTGCATTAGCACGTTGTATGGAATCGCCAGTCACACCAATTGCAGCAGCAACACGTAGTTGCCCTTGTTCATCTTTGCAAGCAAGAGGTTTGTCTTTTGCTTTGGTTATATCTTTATAGGTAATTAGTCCGATTAGCTTATTATCGGCATCAACTACGGGAAGTTTTTCTATTTTGTGTTCTTGCAAAATGTCGGCAGCCGACTCTAAATCTGTCGATTGGTTGGTGGTTACAAGCCCCTCTTTGGTCATCACATCGTCAATTAGTTTCGACATATTTCGTTCGAAACGCAAATCACGATTGGTAACAATGCCCACAATATGATTCTCGGCATCAACTACAGGAATTCCCCCAATCTTGTACTCAGCCATTATAGCCAATGCATCAGCCACTGTTTTGTTGCGTGTAGTGCTAATGGGGTTGAGTATCATTCCGTTTTCGGCACGTTTCACGGCGCGTACTTGGTCGGCTTGTCTTTTAATAGACATGTTTTTATGGATCACCCCTATACCACCTTCACGTGCTACGGCTATAGCCATATTGGTTTCGGTTACGGTGTCCATTGCCGCCGAAATGATTGGCGTATTCAATGTAATGTTTCTTGAAAACTTGGTGGTTAAATCAACATTCCGTGGGAGTATTTCGGAATATGCGGGAACTAACAACAGGTCGTCGAAAGTGAACCCTTCGGTAATAATTCTATCTGCAATAAATGACATAAGACTATCTCTTTTTTTAGGTTTTTATTGCGTGCAAATGTACTCATTTTTATGGGAATGTATTGCGTGTAGAGCGTTAAAATAGAGAATTAATGCTTATTTCACATCTTCTTGTACATATTATAGCACTTATTGTCTGTGTTTTCTATTTTTTTTCTTGCACCCTCACTAATGTTTAATAATCAACATCTTGCTCCTTTATAGGTTTTTTTTATGAATGATAGACAGTTTTTGGTGAACTTTATTTCAAGCAATAAGTTATAGTTGCTGAATAAGTGAGTCAGCTTTGAAGACTGATAAAAGGTTATCGTCGGCATTTCACAAAAGTTTCCTCGTTACTATTGAGAGGGGCGATGCATACAGTTTGCTTCTTTGGAGTGGCTCATAGTTTAATTCTTTAAAACAATATATTTATATGTCAGTATTAGTAGGAAAAAAAGCACCATTGTTTACCACAAAAGCGGTTATAAATGGTAACGAAATAGTAGAAGATTTTAGTTTGAATGATTATATAGGAGACAAATACGTTTTGTTTTTCTTTTATCCAGCAGACTTCACCTTTGTTTGTCCAACAGAGTTGATTGCATTTCAAAACAAAATTGCCGAGTTTGAGTCGCGCGACACTGTTGTTGTAGCGGCATCAACCGATTCGGCTACATCGCATTGGAAGTGGCTTCAAACACCACGAAACGATGGGGGTATCGAAGGAGTAAAATATCCAATTGTAGCCGATCACAACAAAACCATTTCAATGGCTTACGATGTGTTGGCTGGTTCTTATTATTTTGATGAGACAACAGAACAATTATCCTTCGAAGGTTCTCCAGAAGCATATCGCGGTCTGTTTTTGATTGACAAAAAAGGAATAGTGCGACACCAAGTTGTAAACGATATGGCTTTGGGGCGTAGTGTTGATGAGGCGCTTAGAGTGATAGATGCATTGCAGTTTACCGAAGAGCATGGCGAGGTGTGTCCTGCCGACTGGAAAAAGGGCGATAAAGCATTGTCAGCCACCCAAGAGGGTATTGCATCTTACCTTTCAGATAAGGAGTAAGTTCAGCATTTGAGTTTAGTAGTAAAAGTAGGTGTTTGTTTTTACATTTCATTGTCAATTTGAGCGTAGTAAAAGGTCTGCTATAAGATACTGGGAAAGATTGACAGATTCCTCACTTGCGTGTCGGAATGACAGGGGGTTTTACCACCTACTTCATACACCCCCCCCCATTTATAATGCCACCCCTTCTGGGGTTTGGGTAGCTCTTGGGTTGCATTGCTATAATAATGTCATCCCTTGGGGATTATCGGTTTCTTTTTGATAAAGTGTTGATGCACAACCCACACTACATTATCAATTATCAATTGTCAACTATCAATTGAATTATCAACTATCTATGGCAGAATAGCATTTATCACCTTTAAAATAGCGTCCGCTAAATGTTGAAAACCTAAATCTGTGAGATGAACGCCGTCCACAGCTCCTTCGCCATCACTGTTCATCAAGTTGTCGGTTGGCAAATAATAGAGATTCTCATCTCCTGCTTCCATCATCTCTTTATACTCTGTGAGCAGCGCACTGTTTTTGGCAGATTGTTCATGAGCAGTCTCTGTGCTGAATAATGAATGCGAAAAGGTGATAGACTCTACTAAAAGAATTGGAGTATGGGGGTGCTCTTTGCGTAGTATATCCACAAAGTGTTTTGTTTTCTCTTTAATCATCACATCAGTCACATTAGGCACAAAGTCGAGGATAAATAGCCCCACATCGTCTCTCTTAGCCATAACTTCGGCAATCTCATAATCCAATTGCCCATTTCCACTAAATCCTAAGTTGATAAACTCTCTGTTCAGATATCGAGTGAGGATATTGGTGTACGACATTCCAGGACGATTGGCACATCCACCTTGAGTAATGCTTGTGCCATAAACTACTATAGGATTTTCTCTAACCGGAATATTCATGCGTGGTGGGCTAATGCGCGACAGCGAGTCAACCCCAATTGATAGGCTTACGAGTCCATCGTATAGGGGTAGAAATAGCATAAACTCCCTATCTTTAGGAGTCATTGAAGAGATAATCTCTTGTTCTGTCTTTTTTCCATCCGGACGACCCGATCGTACATACTGCCACTTATTGTTTTCCCAAGCGTAGAGGTCTAGCCCTTTCACACCAGTGTCGGTCATGTGGTTCATGCTCAAATCTCCCAGCGACTCCCATGTAGCAGAGATAGAGGTGGAATTGCTATTAAATCGAATGGCAAGTCCCGATGTGTTTTTGCCTAAATCCCAAACGGAGCGGCGCGTCACTTTGTCTTTCAGATATGCCGGAAGCCTTTCGTAGCGTGTTTCTGTATCAGGGCTTATTTTCCCTATCAGTGGAAACTCTGATGCGTCGTAATAAACTGTTTGTGAGTGTAAGAATAGTGAATTTAGAAGTAGGATAGCCACAATGAAGATGGAAATGTGTAAATACCTCATAATAATGCAATGTTGATTTTGTTGTTTTAGTAAAAATAAGTCTCTCTGTTTCGAGTTGCATTTATCTTATTATATCCAACTGACGAAACACCTTTGTTATTTTATCAATGCCCTCGTCAATTTGGTCGATGGTGTGTGTTGCCATTAACGAGAAGCGTATCAATGTATCTTTTGCTGCCACAGCAGGAGGAACCACAGGATTTACAAACACACCTTCGTCAAAAAGCATTTTGGTAGATATAAAAGTTTTATCGTTGTCTCTCACAAAAAGTGGGATTATGGGAGTAGATGTCTTTCCTATCTCAAACCCATTTTCATTGAAGCGTTTCAAAGCGTAGTGTGTAAGCTCCCACAGTTTTTCAACTCTCTCGGGCTCTGCTTTAAGAATGTCGAGCGCTGCCGAAGCAGCAGCCGTAGCACCAGGAGTGATGCTAGCACTAAAGATGTATGAGCGAGCATTGTGACGCAAAAAATTGATGGTTGTGTTGTCACTAGCAATAAATCCACCAATAGATGCCAACGACTTGCTGAAAGTGCCCATCACCAAGTCAATATCGTCAAGCACACCCATCTCTTCGGCCGATCCCTTTCCATTAAAGTTCTTGCCCATCACACCAATACCGTGCGCCTCGTCAACCATTACATTGGCATTGTATTTTTTTGCCAAGCGAACTATTTCTGGAAGATTGGCAACATCGCCCTCCATGCTAAACACACCATCAACAACAATCAGCTTTACCTTCCCAGGGTTGCATCTTATCAGTTGTCGCTCCAGCGATACCATATCGTTGTGGCGGAACTTTAGTTTTTTGGAAAATGAGAGGCGTTGCCCTTCAATAATGGAGGCGTGGTTCAGTTCGTCCCACAATATATAGTCTTCCCTGCCCGTTATGCACGAAATAACTCCTTGATTAACATTAAACCCAGTAGAGAAAACAATAGCGTCGTCTTTGCCCATAAAGTCGGCAAGCTTTCGCTCCAGTTCTATGTGTATGTCGAGCGTTCCGTTCAAGAAGCGCGAACCCGCCATACCCGAACCATATTTATTAATAGCATCAATAGAAGCCTCTTTCACCTTTGGATGATTGGTGAGCCCTAGGTAAGCATTAGAGCCAAACATGAGTACTCTCTTGCCATTAATGGTAACAACAGTATCTTGATCACTCTCTATTACTCTAAAGTAAGGGTAGATGCCAGCAGCTTTTGCGCGTTGCGGAGCATCGTACTTAAACAATTTTTCTCTAAGCAGATTCATTATCTTTTATTTCTTGTAAGCCAATAACGTAACCTATATAGTGCCTGCAAGAAAACCCCTTGTTTTAAGTCTTTGATAAGAAAAGGGCAAAGACAAGGC
>CAZUHZ010000141.1:0-5698 GCA_964620895.1 uncultured Dysgonomonadaceae bacterium
GCCACCATTTTTTTATTGGGACTGACTCATGAAATTAGAAATGATATTTCATCGGGGCTTGCCCCATGAAATTTAAAAGCATATTTCATCGGGGCTTGCCCCATGAAATCCTGAAATATTTCATCGGGGCAAAAATAAGGAAATAACATATTGTTATAAAAACTACGTGATTACATGTTACTATATTATTAAAACATCCTTGTTTATTTTTTACAGTCCGCTTCTACGAAGCTTGAGGTTGGTTGGATGATTAGATTACTACAGACAGTGCAGCATCTAACGATGCGCTAGTTAGCAATCTGTTTTAAGGGATGTTCGTACTTGTTTCTTTAGTTTGACTTATTTATAGATAATTGGAAATGCAGAGCAACTTTAGCTCCGGTAGGAGCCTACTGTCTGTAGTAACTTTGATTATAATACAACCTGTAGCTTCGTTAGATGCGGACTGCTATCGCTGAGTTTAATAAATAAATTACTCAGAACACATAATATTGCAGGTGAGCCGTTTTAGTTTCGATTGCTTCCTTTTGAAATGTATAGTTCTCTATTATCAAGCAAATAAAAAAAACGGCACCAACCATTTTAATGATCAATGCCGTAATTATAATGTTGTAACACTTGAGAGTCTTCCTAATTAATGGCTGCTAGAAAACCCCTTGTTTTAAGTTTTTGATAAGGCAAGAATAAAGACAACCCAAAGATTAGTCTCTAATTTTCGCATTCAAAAACTCATAGTTCAAGCGTGCAATATTGGTGATTGAAATGTTTTTTGGGCACTCCACTTCGCATGCACCTGTGTTGGTACAGTTGCCAAATCCGAGATCATCCATTTTTCCAACCATCGACTTTGCTCTTTTCATAGCTTCAGTTCTTCCTTGTGGAAGCAAAGCCAATTGAGTTACTTTAGCTGCAACAAATAGCATTGCCGATCCGTTTTTACATGCTGCTACACAAGCTCCACACCCAATACATGCTGCCGCATCCATTGCTGCCTCTGCATTGTGTCTTGGAATTGGTATTGAGTTAGCATCAGGAGCACCACCAGTATTTACCGATACATAGCCGCCTGCTTGCATAATCTTGTCAAAAGCAGTACGATCTACCATCAAGTCTTTTATTACAGGAAATCCTGCCGAGCGCCATGGTTCAACAGTGATTGTATCGCCTTCGTTGAATTTACGCATGTGTAATTGACAGGTAGTGATGTCCTCATCTGGTCCGTGTGCATATCCGTCGATGTAGAGACTACATATTCCGCAAATACCTTCACGACAGTCGTGATCAAAAACTACTGGCTCTTTACCTTCATTGATAAGCTGTTCGTTGAGAATATCCATCATCTCAAGGAATGAATTTCCTTGAGAAATGTTTTTTAGTTCATGTGTTTCGAAAAAGCCTTTATCTTTTGGACCTTTTTGACGCCAAACTTTAACTTTAATATTTATATCTATATCCATGATTGTTTATTTTTTACGATTTGTAGTTTCGTTGTTCGCGAACGATGAATTCATAATCTAGAGGTTCTTTATACATAACAGGTTCTTTGTCCTCGCCCATATACTCCCAGCAAGAAACATAAGCAAACTCATCGTCATGACGTAGGGCTTCTCCTTCTTCAGTTTGATGTTCTAGTCTGAAGTGTCCACCACATGATTCTTCTCTATCCAAAGCATCGCGTGCCATTAATTGACCTATTTCAAAATAGTCAGCCAAGCGTAAAGCTTTTTCTAGCTCTTGGTTGGTTGTGTCTGCAACTCCTGGAATGCGAACATTAGACCAAAACTCTTTTTTCAAAGCATCAATTTCCACTACTGCTTTTTTAAGACCTTCTGCCTCTCTACCCATTCCAACATTGTCCCACATAATGTTTCCTAGTTTTTTGTGGAAATAGTCAACAGAGTGTTCCCCTTTTATGTTCATCAGTTTTTGAATTCGAGCCTCAATACCTTTTTCTGCTTCGTCAAACTCAGGACTATCAGTGCTAAAACGTGGCACATTGATCTGATCTGCCAAGTAGTTTTGAATAGTGTAAGGCAATACAAAGTATCCATCTGCCAAGCCTTGCATCAGAGCTGATGCTCCTAGCCTGTTTGCTCCGTGGTCTGAGAAATTGGCTTCGCCAATTGCAAACAATCCTGGTATAGTGCTCATCAAATCGTAATCAACCCATATACCACCCATTGTATAGTGAATAGCAGGGAAAATCATCATTGGTGTTTCGTAAGGATTGTGGTCTATAATCTTTTCATACATTTGGAAAAGGTTGCCATATCTTTCTTCCACAACATCTTTACCCAAACGCTTAATAGCGTCTTCAAAATCTAAGTAAACAGCCAGTCCGGTTGTTCCAACACCATAACCCGCATCGCAACGCTCTTTAGCGGCACGTGATGCAACGTCGCGAGGCACTAAATTACCAAATGCTGGATATCTACGTTCTAAGTAGTAGTCTCTGTCTTCCTCTTTTATATCAGTAGGCTTCAATCTTCCTTCACGAACAGCTATTGCATCATCTTTACTCTTTGGCACCCATATACGACCGTCGTTACGTAGCGACTCGGACATCAAAGTTAGTTTAGATTGTGTTTCACCGTGAACAGGAATACAAGTTGGGTGAATTTGCGCCATTCCAGGGTTGCCAAACATAGCACCTTTTTTGTAGCATTGCCATGCAGCCGAACCATTTGAAGTCATAGCCATAGTAGAAAGGAAGAATGTGTTTCCATATCCACCAGTAGCAATTACTACTGCATGAGCTGCAAAGCGCTCTAGCTTTCCTGTGATAAGGTTGCGTGCAATAATTCCACGAGCGCGACCATCTATTACTACCAAGTCAACCATCTCGTAGCGAGTGTGCAGGCTTACTTGTTTTTTCTGAACTGCACGGCTCAATGCTGAGTATGCACCCAATAGTAGTTGTTGACCAGTTTGTCCGCGTGCATAAAAAGTACGCGATACTTGAGCACCACCAAATGAACGGTTGTCAAGCAAACCACCATATTCGCGAGCAAAAGGAACTCCTTGCGCTACACATTGGTCTATAATTTCGTTGGATACTTCTGCTAGGCGATATACATTGGCTTCACGAGCGCGGTAGTCGCCACCTTTGATAGTATCATAAAACAAACGATATACTGAGTCGCCATCGTTTTGATAATTCTTAGCTGCATTGATACCTCCTTGCGCTGCAATTGAGTGTGCACGACGTGGTGAATCTTGGATACAGAAGTTGTGAACTTGAAATCCTAACTCGCCTAACGATGCAGCTGCCGAAGCTCCTGCTAAACCTGTGCCAACAACAATTACGTCTAAACGACGTTTATTGGCTGGGTTTACTAGTTTCTGAGAACTCTTGTAATTTGACCATTTTTCGGCGAGAGGTCCTGCCGGTATTTTTGGATCTATTCTATTCATTTTTTCAAATTTCTTAAGTGTGATTATTTATTTACTTTTATAAAACAGGGATAGGACCATTATAAAAGAAGTAAATATAAATTGGAATTACTGCAAAACCTGCAATTATAATTGTAGCTACCACGTACGAAAGGTTTTTTAAGCGTTTCATCCAGATGGTGTTGTTCCAACCAACTGAGTGTAGTGCGCTCCAGAAACCATGTGTCAAGTGTAACCATAAAGCTACAAAAGCAGCTAAGTAAATAATTACATTGATAGCTCCAAGATCCATGTTTAGTCCCATTATTGTGAATGACTTGAGTCCATTACTAAACAAGGGAATTACCAGTTTAGAACCGTGACTGACAGCATCGGGTGCACCTATAAGCTCTTTAAACTGCATTTTGTACCAAAGCTGAATCATGTGAAGCACTAGAAATGCTAAAACTGCAAAGCCCAATACATACATGTTTTTTGATGTCCATGGTGCGTCTTTGTTGTTAGAAACAGCATATCTATCATTACCTCTAGCTTTCCTGTTTTGCAAAGTGATTAAAGAGGCATACAGAATGTGAACAATAAAGCCAGCAGCTAATACAAGCGTGCCTGCTATTGCATACCAATTTGCTCCCAAGAATTGACTTATCATATCATAAGCATCCATAGAGAATACCATAACTAGGTTCATCAACATGTGAAATAGTAGGAACAAAATTAAAAACAGACCAGAAATACTCATAATGAATTTCCGCCCGATTGAAGAATTAATTAGCCATCTCATAAAGTTTACGTTTTAATTTATAAAAGGATTATATTATTTTTTTAATAGCAATCTTAACGGTTTTCTCATGCTCAAAACTTTAAGTTAGAGCATTGTTGTGGCGTTTAATTAGATTGAATGCAAAAATAGCTTTTTTAAACATCAATAAAGAATTAATTGCGGAAATTTTTCTCCAATTTGGGTTATTTAAATTCGTTCCAGTTTAGTTGAGCCAAACGCTAAAAAAGTGTGAACGAAATAATTTAAATTTGAAGTAAATAGACTTTACATCTATCTAATTGTTTGTTATCTTTGTGACTCAAAAAAAAATAATAAATATGGATACAGTACTCAGTGGAATTAGATCGACCGGAAACTTACATTTAGGTAATTATTATGGTGCTTTGCGCAACTTTATAAAAATGCAGAATGAAAACAGGTGTTATTTCTTTATAGCCGATTTGCATTCGCTCACCACTCACCCCGACCCGGGCATGTTGCATGAGAATGTGAAAAATGTGTTGGTGGACTATCTTGCAGCGGGTATCGACCCCGAAAAATCTGTTATATATGTACAAAGTGATGTGCCACAAGTAGCCGAGCTTTATCTTTATTTGAACATGCATGTGTATATGGGGGAGTTGGCAAAAACCTCTTCTTTTAAAGACAAAGCACGAAAGCAACCAGAAAATGTGAATGCAGGACTACTAACCTATCCCTCGTTGATGGCTGCCGATATATTGATGCACAATGCCGACAAAGTGCCTGTTGGGAAAGATCAAGAGCAACACTTAGAGATGACCCGTCGTTTTGCACGTCGCTTCAACAACTTTTATGGTGTAGAATATTTTAAAGAGCCTGTTGCATACAATTTTGGCGAAGAGTTGATAAAAATACCAGGCTTGGATGGAAGCGGCAAGATGGGAAAATCGGAGGGAAACTGTATTTTCTTGTCTGACAGTGCCAAAGAAATTGAGAAAAAAGTGAAGAGAGCGCTTACCGATTCAGGACCTACTGAACCCAACTCTGTGAAGCCCGACTATATAGAAAACCTATTTACCATAATGCGTGTTGTCTCTACCGATGAGGTTATTGCCCACTACGAAGAGAAGTGGAACAGCTGCGAAATACGCTATGGAGACATGAAGAAACAGTTGGCTACCGATATTATTGCTGTTACTACACCTATTCGCAAACGTATATTAGAACTAGAGAAAGACAACGACTATCTACGCAAAGTGGCAAGAGAAGGGGCTGAGAAAGCTCGCGAAAATGCCTCGAAAACTATTGCTGATGTTAGAAAGATAATGGGCTTTAAAGGGTTTTAAAATCGAATCTTTTTAAACATATCCCTTACAATGATTGTTGTTTCAGTGATATTTTATTTTCAAATGAGAATATTTTATCCAACGAGGTGCAATAGTTGATGGTATCTATTGCATATACTTTCTATTAAAGCAAGAAAACCCCTTGTCAAAGACTAAATAATATAACATTTATGATAGAGTTCAGAGATATTGAATTACAAGACAAAGAGATAATAGA
>CAZUHZ010000142.1:0-5677 GCA_964620895.1 uncultured Dysgonomonadaceae bacterium
ATTTATCTATAAAAAACAACTTTAAATTTTAAAGACTAAGCAAGCATAATTGCTTGTTACACGTCTACAAATTACTTTTAAAGTAATCAATTACTTTGTTGTACAGATACATTCTCGAATTACCTCCACTAATAAAATGATTTTTATCGGGGAAGACAAACATATCAAAGTGTTTATTTGCTTGAATCAACGAGCGTGCATACTCCATAGTGTGTTGTATATGCACATTGTCATCAGTAGTTCCGTGTATCAACAATAAGTTGCCTTCCAGTTTATGCGCTAAAGTAAGAGCAGAAGCATTGTCATATCCTGTTTTATTCTGTTGTGGGGTGCGCATAAAGCGCTCTGTATAAACCGTATCGTAAAATCTCCAATCGGTAACTGGTGCTATAGCCACACCAGTCTTAAAAGCTCCATTTGCTCTACTCATACTCATCAACACGTTGTATCCGCCGTAGCTCCATCCCCAAATACCAATCCTATTGCCATCTACAAAAGGCAATGTTGCAAAATAGTTTGCTGCAGCTATTTGATCATCAGATTCTGTTATGCCAAGATTAAGATAAGTCTGCTTTCTGAAAGCTTCGCCACGAGCCCCTGTTCCTCTTCCATCTACCGATGCTATTATATAGCCCTCTTGAGCCAAAGCGTAATACCAGTCGATACCATATCTATCTAACACCTGTTGCGAGTTGGGCCCTGAATATTGCACCATCACAATAGGATATTTTCTATTAGCATCAAATGTGGATGGTTTTATCATCCATCCATTTAGTTGAGTCAAGCCATCGGCTGAAGGAACTGTAATAAACTCTTTAGTTGGAAAGTTTGCTCGAGCTACTTTTTGAGCCACCGCCTCATTTGTCTGCAATGTTCTCAACAATTTTCCATTCGAGTCATGCATGGTTATCAAACTAGGAGTAACCGTATTAGACCAATTGTGTATATAATACTTGCCATTGTTGCTAAACTTGGCTGTGTTGTAACCACTATTAACAGATAGTTTTGTGGTTACACCCTTATCAATAGTTGTTTTATAAACACTCCGTTGCAAAGGGCTTTCGTTAGCAGCTTGATAGAATACTGCTCCCGACTCTGCGTCAACAGCAAGCAAACTAGTGACATCAAACTTGCCCTTTGTCAATTGCTTTTGCAATGCACCAGCAATACCATATATATAGATATGACTATAGCCATCACTTTCGGATATATAAGTAAACTGACTGGGCAAGAAATGGATAGAGTTCAAAAAATCGGAGTCGATATAATACTTGTTTTCATCTCGCAAGATTAACTTCGATACAGTACTCCTTGGATTGGTGAAGTACATATCAAACCTATTTTGATTGCGGTTTAGTGTCATCACTGCTAGCTGAGAGGCATCGGTTGTAAATGTAATTCTAGGCATATAACCGTCATCATCCAAGGGAACGTCCATCTTGCGGGTAGTTTGTGCATTTATATCATACACATAGCAGGCTACCTTAGAATTCTCTTCTCCTGCTTTTGGGTATTTGTAGGTATATGAACCAGGATAGAGTTTTGTCTCAAATGTTTGAAACGAGAACTCTTTTACTTCCGTTTCATCGGTTTTAACAAAAGCAAGCAGCTGATTATCGGGCGAAAATTCCATTAAGCTTGTTGTAGCAAATTCTTCTTCGTAAACCCAATCCGTAGCACCATTTATTATCTTGTTCAACTCGCCATCTTTGGTAACCCGCAACTCTGTATCGAAATCGAATTTCGACAACCAAATATCATTGTCTATCACATAAGCGAGCATTTTGCCATCGGGCGAAAAAGTGGGTATCATCTGTTTTGAGTCATTCTCTGAGAGTTTTCTCACCAAGTTGCGTCTCACATCGTGATAATAGTAATTTGCCTTGAAAGAGTGACGATAAATTTGCTCTTTATCTCTATAGACAACAACTCTGAACTCGTCAGAACTTACCAAAAACCCTTGGAAACTATCGAATGTACAATTACGTGCAGTTTTTGTGCTAAAAAGCGTGTCAACAATATTGCCAGTAGCATATTCAAATTTTAGGACAGCATTGTCCATATCGTTCATTTGGTAATAATGCATTCCATCGTCAGACGACACCATTGGTGCTACACCATCAGCACTATATACACCATCTACAATTTCCCTCAATCCATATTGCTGCGCAGATACACTAAAGCTTGCAATAGAAAGAGCCACTAAAAACCATATCTTTTTCATATATAAACTTATTTTTAATGACAAATATATGATATTTATCTCTATTTTTTCATTTTTATCGACACAAGAAACAATCAACCCTCATAATTCTTCACCAACAAATACTTCCACACTAGCTTTCCATGCTGTGGAACAGTCGCACTTCGAGGCAACAATTGCGCTCTTTTTGATAAGTCTAAGATTATCTGCAAACTATACGAGGGGTGCCATTATAAATGGAGTGTAAGGTATGAGGTGAAATCCTTTTTCATTCCGACACGAAAGTGAGGAATCTGTCAAACTTTTCTAGCATGTTATAGCAAATCTTTCACAACGTTCGAGATGACAATGAAGTGTAAAAACAAACACATACTTTTACTGCTGATCCTTATTGACAACTATGTCCAGTGCCATAAAAAAAAAGAGATGTATATATGCTTCCAACATATAACACCTCTTTTTACCCAACATAAAAAAATATAAAACAAATTTATTCTATCACTCCTTTATCGTGTCAATACTCTTGCCAAGTAAATGCAAGTTGTACCCTTTAGCTACTTCTGTTGAAACCTCACCTATCATACCATTATCTTGATCTACACCAGTATATATTTTTACAAAATCAATCCCGGGTAGGTTAGCTTTTTCGCCTTTTTCATCAATTGCCCAATCAATGTCGATGGCTGACTTTGCGTCCGTATTGTGATGATTATCAACATAACCGTATTTGAAGCTTTTCAGCTCTGAAAAACCACCCTTTTTTAAACTATTCTCAGCCAAACGAATACCTTCAAACGTAATTTCATCATCGCTTATCCACAAAGGATAATACGACTGTTTATGGGCTTGAGTTTTATTCCTATATCCCTCTTCTCCTTTATTATTTGTCCAGCGAATATACTCTGTGGTAGCCTCTTCATTGGTTGGCTTATAATAGGTCATTTCGTAGTCGCGATAGGTGTTTACATCGTTTCCTGCTTCTAATGCTGATTGATACCACTCTTCTTTTTCTGCAGTAAAGTTCCCGCTGCCATTAATTTCGTACCACTCATCATCGGGTTCTCCATTTCCATTAGCATCGTACGACACCAATATGATACCAGGTTCACTACTGTTGACAAACCCATTTGCCTCGATGCGGAAATCTTTTTTACCTGCTACATTCACTATTGTATGATCGAAGCCTAAGGTAACACTGCCACCCCATCCGCCTAATGATATCATTTCGGTATCTTCGCCAATTAAACTCTCACCAGCTTTTACCACCATATCTTTGTGTGTATCACCCTCTTCGTATTCAGGCAGCTTGTTTACAAACTGCCCTGGTGCAGGTCTATAATCAAAAACCTTTGCTATATAGGGTGAAGTTGCCACGGATCTTTTTGCTACAATTACTTTCACTTTATCTTTTATACCACCCGATGTTGCTTGTAACAGGTACTCTCCTTCATTGCATGCAATAAAAAGAGTTTCTTTTGAATTCAATTGAGCAATTCTATAGAGAGAAGAAGGTTTTTCGAGCACTTCCCAAGTAATATTTTCATTATCTTTTAAAATTGCTGGCGTTTTTATCGATGTCAAACTATTTGACAAGGTTTTGATTGTAACAACTTTTGAATCATCAACTTCTAGTGCATCATCGCTCTTGTCACATGAAGTGAAACTTACAGCCACAATTAACAATGCAAAAATAATTCTATGTTTCATAATTCTACTATTTAACAATTTGACGGTTATACACTACACCGGAAGTAGTGCGAAATGTGCTGGACTATTCCCTACTCTCACGCTCCATTTCTTCTTCCCATTTTTATCAAAACAATACAAGACTCCAGGCGTAACATAGTTACCAGCATCGGTAATGTATATATCTTTTGTTTCAGGATCGACCATAATACCGTAAGGCTTCTCAAACTCTTTGTCAGTACCATCCGTAACAATTTGCTGCTTGACAACCTCACGTGTTTTGGTATCAACTATATAGTACGACACTCCCTCATATTGCGTATTATGGCTATACGCTGTTCCAATTACATAAAGAAGGTCGTCATCTATCCAATAGTTGCTTGCAGCAACATCAATGGTATCGGTAACCTGCTGCAAATCTTTATCTATAAAAAAAAGGCGAGAAGGCAGTTTTTCATAATCGCCTCGCGAGCTTACCCACAGATTGCCACGCTTGTCTGCCTTTATATGTTCTAAATTATAAGCAACATCAATGCGCTTCTCCTCTTCGAAAGAGGCTATGTCTATCACCGAGACAGTTCGCTCATAATCCGATGTGCTTTCAACACCCATATATCCTCCTGAATTGGCTACATATATTTTACCATCCACTATCTCCAACTCATCGGGCTGAAAGCCCACCAAACAAATATCTTCTTGCTCGTGTGTGGTAGTGTTTATTTTCGCCACATAACCTATCTGCTCATAGTTCGGATTGATAGTTACAGGACCTGCGTAAGAGGTAACGTAGGCATAGCCTTCATGAAACTTGATAAACCTACAATTAGGAATATCTATCTGACCAATCCTCTCTGTTGTTTTGGCATCCATCACCTCCACTTTGTTAGACACATTTACCACCACATAAAGTTTCCCATCGTATATACCCATATCATTGCCTACATCGCCCAACTCTTTGGGAACGTTTGGATTTCTTTCGGCGTATATATTACGCATATAC
Organism: uncultured Dysgonomonadaceae bacterium; assembly: GCA_964620895.1. Lineage (GTDB taxonomy): Bacteria > Bacteroidota > Bacteroidia > Bacteroidales > Dysgonomonadaceae > UBA2632. Next base: position 4,890 of record CAZUHZ010000142.1, read on the forward strand.
TCTCCTGTTTCGAAGTTGAAAAAATCGAGGGTTGCTTTATTGCTCCCCATGTTCCCTTCGTTCAGCAAATAGAATCCCTGATATCCATCAATTTGTCGTGGGTGTTCTAACTGAATATATTCTGACAATATCATCTCCACATCATCCCTACAAGCGGTGAAGCTTATCAATAATGTAAAAACTACAAGAGATATTATTGATTTTGTTATGTTATTAATTTTTCTCTTTTTCATATCTCAAAAGTAAGCGACAATTTGTAATTTCTTTTTGGCATAGGATAGTTGAGCACTACTTCGTAGTCTTGATTGAAGAGATTATTCACCTCAACACCAATCTTAAGATTCATGTTTTTATATGCAATGTTTTTTATTATCGCCATATCGTTGGTGTACCATGGTTGCTCATACTCTTCACGTATATTTGCCGATGAATGGTAACGCTCGCCTACATAAATAAAACTATAGTTTAGTTGCCATGTTTTATAGCTAACACTACCAATAGCCGACCCATTGTGCCAAGGAATATAAGCAATCTGACCTCCATAAGTAGTTTCTTCCAACTCTTGACTAGAGCGCCTTGTGAAATCTTGTGCTTTCTGATAAGTGTAAGTCAATTTCAAATTGAGAAACAAGTCTTTGTAGGGTTCAAACAGAGCAGATGTTACCACATCCACACCGCGAATTTCCACATAGCCATAGTTCATCATCATCCATCTATACTGACCACTACCTTGGGGTATAGCCACAATCTTATTAGTTATTTCATTGTAGTAAGCATCAGCTTGAAAG
>CAZUHZ010000143.1:0-5601 GCA_964620895.1 uncultured Dysgonomonadaceae bacterium
GCCTTTCAGGCTTCAAATACAACATTAAACCACTACACAAATCCGAGCAATCTGTTTTATTACAAAATATCGATAGATGTTTTGAATAATCTGCATTTTTTTATTCATCACAGAAAAAATACCAATCTACCAATAACCTGCAAACCATTGAAAAGAATACCCATCTAAGTCAATCCGTGCAATCTGTGGTTAAAACAAACATCAAAAAAGCAAAATGCAAATAGGTGCGAGCAGAAGGTTTGAGGTATTCCCTGCATTGTGGATAAACGCATTTAAGCCCTCGCAAGGGCAGGCTAATTCAGCCCGATGGCAACGCCTTGGGTTAGAATAATCACCCACATGCACACTTTAAGGGCAACATAGATGTATGTAACACGAAGTTAAAGGCGATAATGGAAATATTTTGATGAACCTATTAACAATTGACCATTTACCCAATGGAATAAAATCAGAGATAATATCCTAATATGCCTCTGCCTGTTATATCTTACTAAGAGAAATTGCGGTCACTGAGCGGATCCGAAGTGTTGCAAATCGGCGCGAGCGGAGAAAGGCACAAGCCGGGAGACTTGCGCCAGCTATTGAATTGGCAATCAGCGGTAGAGAAAATTCATGAATTTTCTCTACCAACCACTACAATTGACCAATCAAGAGATTGTACAGATACCCTCGTACACGGACGTCTCTTTTTCAATAATTAGAAGCATCTATTATAGACAGTTGTAAAGCAAACATACTAGAAAAGTAAGACAGACTTCTCACTATATTCGGAATGACAGAAGATTTTACCACACACCATATTCTGTATTGAACACTCTGAATGCTAGTAAATCAAACAAAAAAAAGGAGTGATTAACAAATCGCTCCTTTTTTTTTAATATGATATATGTAAAATCCTTATTCTATTTCTATTAATAGCAAAACTACTTACTTATTCAATGTCCTGCTTCTCGACCTCGATACACTGCCAAGATAGCCACCATGATGTCTTTTGGCATACTCCGCCTCGTCAAAGCCAATGCGTTTCATGGTCTCTATCACCAACAAGTCTCCCATCACAGTCATTATAGTTATAGAAGTGGTAGGTGTTAATTTTAGGGGACACACCTCTTCGGGGTGACCTGTAAACAGGCTAACGTTGGCTTCATTGGCAAGAAAACTATCTTGGTTGCCTGTAATAACTATAATTGGAATGTCATCATATAAATTACGTGCCAAGTCTAACAGCTCAATTATCTCACGCGTCTTTCCCGAATTTGTTATTAAAAGCAATGCATCGTTGCGCTGCAAAATACCCAAATCGCCATGCTGGGCTTCACTCGGATGTAAGAAGGTAGCTGGTGTGCCTGTTGAGCAAAATGTGGTTGCCATGTTTTGACCAACCTGCCCTGCTTTGCCCATTCCACTAATTACAAGTTTGCCGTTCTTATTCTTCACTTGTTCCACAATAATATCGACTGCTTTGTGGTATTTATCACAAATGGGTATATTGCGAATAGCTTCTGCTTCTTGCTCTATAATCGATTTCAGTCCCTCTAAATTCATAGGTGTGTCTGTTGTATTCAATTTGTTTTATTTTTAAATTTAATCTCTGATAAGTCTTTGTTTGCCTGAGTTATCTTATCTTTCAACCCCTCTTTATATTCGGTTAGTTTTGATTGATACTCTTTATTGTCTGTAGCCAATATCTGCAATGCCAATATAGCTGCATTTAGCGAAGCATTGATACCAACAGTCGCAACAGGAATTCCAGGAGGCATTTGAACAATAGCCAATAGCGCATCCATCCCCTCGAGTGTTGCCTTTATGGGCACACCTATCACAGGTATCGAGGTCATTGAAGCAATCACACCAGGCAAATGAGCCGCCATGCCTGCTGCTGCAATAATCACTTTTATATTGTTTGCCTTTGCGTTTTTAGCAAAACTTTCAACAGCTTCAGGAGTACGATGTGCCGATAAGGCATTTACTTCGAAAGGAATATCCATCTCGTCGAGAAACTTGGCAGCTTTTTCCATTACAGGATAGTCCGAAGTACTTCCCATTATGATACTTACTAATGGTTTCATAGTCTATTGTGTTGTATCTGTTTGAATTAATTAAAACTCTAATTTATAATCGATATTAAACCGAAAAGAATCAATCTTCAAAAATAATCAAATTCGAGCAACTTACCAATGATTGTGATAAAAGAAAGCCAGAGTAGATATACAAGACCCTCAAAAAGAATGTCTAAAAAGAAACCTCGTTTAGCGACCTCTTTTTAGACATTTTCTTTATTAATAAATTGAGCTTTTATTTCTCAATAAACTCTTTGTAAGCAGCTGCATCAAGCAAGTCGTCTAAATCAGCTGCATCTGCAACAGATATTTTAATAATCCATCCGTCACCATAAGGGTCAGTGTTAACTAGCTCAGGCTCGTCTTCAAGCCTTTCGTTAAACTCTAGCACTTCGCCTGTGACAGGCAATATCAAATCTGAAACTGTTTTCACAGCTTCGATACTACCAAACTCTTCATTTTTCTCTATGGTTTCGCCTTCTGACTCTACATCAACATATACTATCTCTCCCAATTCGCTTTGTGCAAAATCGGTGATACCAACTGTGGCTTTGTCACCATCAACAAGAATCCACTCATGATCTTTTGAATACTTTAAATTTTCGGGGAAGTTCATAATCTAGATATTTTATATTTATTACTTTACTGAATTGTAAATATAGCAAATTATTTGATACTGCAATTAATCTTTGTCATGTACCTATCCACACCCCTATAAAAGAGACTATAAAGCCTAAAAAGAAGCCTGCATATACTTGGGCAGGGGTGTGCCTTTTGAGTATGATGCGCGATGTTCCCACCATGCCAGCTACAATAAAAAGGAACATAAAGAGATGGGATGGATAAGACTTTTCCACGAAATAGCATACAGCCATCACTCCACCAAGCAGTCCCGAAACACCAAACATGTGTGCACTTATCTTCCACCACAACGTGATGACGGTAGCTATCAACATCACAACAACAGACGAAGCAATCATTGTCAAAAACCAAGTAGGAAGCCCAAGTCTGAAGAAATAAAATATCAAAAACCCAAAGCTCACCACTGTCACTGTATAGGGTGCAAACCTATCGCTACGATATGGAAGCGACAAATCTGAAATAACACCTGTTCGCTCCATAATGTAGATTAAAACCCCTGGCACCAAAAATGTAAACAGCACTGTAGGAAATATAATATTAAAAAAGTGTCCTGCATATGCATATCTAAAATAGGTATATACAAACAACAAACCCACACTATATGTTGGCATAAAGAGTGGCATGGTAATAGTAGATATAAAACGTGAAAACTGTTTCATTTATTATTCTTTCAACTCCAAAGTTATAATTTTTTTCTTAATCGCGCTACAGGAATACCTAATTGTTCTCTGTATTTAGCAACTGTGCGACGGGCTATAATAAACCCCCTGTCATTGAGCATTTTTGTAGTCTGCTCGTCTGTCAAAGGTTTCGAGGGGTCTTCTTGCTCTATTTTCTCTCTTAAAAAGAGCTTTATTTTTCGCGACGACACATCTTCTCCATCATCTGTTTGCATCGATTCAGAGAAAAAGAATTTAAGCGGATACACACCCGATTCGGTTTGTACATACTTACTATTACTAACGCGCGAAACTGTAGAAATATCGTATCCCGTTTTTTCGGCAACATCTTTCAAAACCATTGGTCTTAAATTAACCTCTTCGCCAGTAATAAAAAACTCTTTCTGCAAATCGATAATGCCCTGCATTGTATCAAGGAGGGTAGTCTGTCGCTGTTTTATAGCATCAACAAACCAACGTGCCGAATCTACTTTTTGCTTCATAAAAACAAGAGCCTGTTTATTATCATCCGACATGCTTTTCTTATTTTCGGCATATCCTTTCATCATTTGAGCAAAATCTCTATTTACGGTTAGTGAGGGTATATTCCTATTGTTGAGCCACATAAACACCTCCTGTCCCTCAACTTCCACAATAAAATCGGGCGTAATGTTTGCCATAGCCATCTCTATAGAGTCGCTCCATATATTGCCGGGTTTAGGGTTGAGTGAAATGATAGCATCTACTGCATCGCGCAACTCATCGTGTGAGAGATTTAATTGTTGCTTTATTTTATCGTAATGTTTTCTTGTAAACTCAGTGAAATTATCTGCTAATATCAGTTTCGCATTTTGTCGGCTTGGTGTCTCTTCTTTTTTATTCAACTGCAACAACAAACACTCCTGCAAATTGCGAGCCCCTACCCCAACGGGTTCTAAATCTTGTATCTCCTCCAATACATATTCTATCCGATCGACTGTGGTATCAATATTTAATTGAAAAATAAGGTCGTCTGAAATAGATTGCAATGTATTTTCGAGATACCCATTTTCATCTAAGTTGCCAATGATATATTCGGCAATCTTGAGATCCAACTCGTCTAGGTTGCGTAGCTTTATTTGATCTAGCAATGACTGATGTAACGAAGAGTCACCAGAAAAAGCAAAATCCAGCTTTGGTTGTTCATAGCTTGTACTGCTTCCTGAAGTCAAACGAAAATCGGGCATATCTTCTTCCGAACTATAATCTCCTTTTACAATCTCTTCCTCCGAAAGCACCTCATCGTATTCGTCATCCCTACTTTCGACCTCTTCATTGCTCCCATTTTCATCAACTCCTTCGTCAAGAGCAGGATTTTCTTCCATCTCTTGTTTTATCCTCTCTTCCAATTCTACAGAGTTAAGCTCAATGAGCCTAATCATCTGCATTTGCAGGGGGGATAGTCGTTGAACTTGTTTTAAGTTTTGCTGTTGTCTAAGAGCCATATAGTAAATAAGCGATTAAATTATAAATACAGTTTGTGCAAAAAATCACCGTTCTCTGCATCAGTAAAGCAAAGAATTATAACAAAGATAAACAATAAATAGATACTATTTTAGTGTGTCTGCTCCGAAAAACATCAATTGCTGATTTTAAGTCTTTTCCTGGCCTTTTTCCCTAAAGAGAAAGAACTAATAATCAACACTCTGCCAAAGTCCTCCCCAAGAGATTTAGAGGCTAAAATAAATTAAATTGACTTTTCGGAGTAGGTTCTTTAAAGCAAACCCGTGCATTACTTTCTATTCTTCATAACCTGCTTTGCACGATAGACACTCTAAGGCGTATGCATCGTACTCGTCGAAAGCTGGTCCAGGCTTGCCATTATAAACAATAATACGGTCAACTCTCACTTCTTGTCCCGACACATATTTAATAAAATATTCGTTATCATTTTTATTTACAATAGCTTTAGCCTTACCCTTCACCTCTTCTAGGTTGGTGCCTTTGCCAAAGTAAACTACCCTCAATGATTCTTTCTTTATCTCTTTTTCAAACATATCAAAAAAATCAGGGTCTATTGGAAGATATGATGGTTTCATTGTCTGTTGTTTTAATAATTATAAAACTGGTCTTTGATAAGAATAGTCACATAGCAAGTGATACTTTCTTACAGACATTTACTAACATATAAACAATCATCAATGCAATCAGTTCATATAGTCAACTGCAACAAGTGTAGTAGATTGCTAGTGAAAATCCCG
>CAZUHZ010000144.1:0-5564 GCA_964620895.1 uncultured Dysgonomonadaceae bacterium
CTATTTCATCAGGGCTTGCCCTGTGAAATTAATCTTTCTATTTCATCAGGGTCAACAATCAATTAAGACCCACTCACCATTTTTATTGTTTCCAACCAGCTTACTGCTCTCTCTGGCCACTCATTCACCAAATGCCCCGTATCTCGCACACCATACCCATGATATCCAGTTGGGTATAGATGCATAGTTACTGAGGCTTTTGCCTCTTTGAGGGCATAGTAATAGAATAAGCTACTGTTTAACCACTCATGATCATCTTGTGTTTGTACTATAAACGTTGGGCATGTTCTTTTTGCAACTTCAATCTCGGGTGCTACAGAGAAGTTTTCGCCTGCTATAAACCCAGGGTAGATAATAAGAGCAAAGTTTGGACAGACAGATATTTCGTCCAGTGAGTCGATAGGTAAATAAGAGAGTTCCTCAAAACTATTACTTGCCACAGCAGCAACATGTGCACCAGCGGAAAATCCCATTACCCCAATTTTGTTCTCATCTATATTCCACTCTTGCGAATGTGCACGTGTATAGACAATGGCTCTTTGCAAATCTTGCAAAGCAGCCTCATGCTTGGGTTGCCCTTTACGACGAGGCACCCTATATTTTAGCAATACACAATTGATGCCATAGCTATTGAATAGCTCGCACACCTCTGTCCCCTCCAAATCGTAAGCCAATACATCGTAGCCTCCACCAGGGCAAACAATTATTGTAGTGCCACTATTATTATCGTCGGGAGCGGGAAAGAATGTAATAACTGGCTCACTTACATCGGTTATAATGCGTACGGGCAAGCCTCCCATTTTTATATTAAAAGGATTTTCTTTTTCCTCCAATGTTTTAGTTTCTCCAGGTGCTCCATGGGGGAAAAGCAATATCTCGTTGTGTTGTGCCATAGTAACGTATAAAACAATGATTATCGTTATTTGTTGAGCATTCCTATATCGCTCAACCAATTTACTGCCCTAAAGGGCCACTCATTCACCAAGTCTCCTGTGTTCCTTAGTCCATATCCATGTCCACCTGTTGGGTATAAGTGCATAGCAGCTGAAACTTTTGCTTCTTTAAGTGCATAATAATAAAACAGACTGCTGTTTATATAATCAGTATCATCTTGTGCTTGCACTATAAAGGTGGGAGGTGTTTTGTCTGTTACATTTATCTCGGGTGAAACCGAAAAATTCTCGCCATCTAAATAAGCTGGATAGATAAGCATACAAAAATCGGGACGAACACTCACTCCATCACTTTCGTCTATTGCTGGATAGGTTGGCTCACTGAAGCTATTGCTTGCCATAGTGGCTAGGTGTGCACCTGCCGAAAAACCCATTACTCCAATTTTATTCTCATCAATGTTCCACTCTTTTGAATGTGCGCGTGTGTAGGCAATTGCTCTTTGCATGTCTTGCAAAGGTGCTGCGTGTTTAGCCAAACCTTCGCGACGAGGCACTCTATATTTTAGTAACACACAATTGATACCAAAACTATTGAAGCGTTTACAAATTTCGGTTCCTTCTAAATTATAAGCCAATATATTGTACCCTCCACCAGGATTCACAATAATGGTTGTGCCACTGTTGTTGTCTGCTGGAGCAGGATAAAAAGTAATTGTGGGTTTACTCACATTGTTAATGAGCAACACTGGGCATCCTCCAGTTTTATTGTCACTCATTTTCTCCTGTTCAACCATCCTTTTAGTCTCGCCTGGTGCACCATTGGGGAAAAGCAGAATGGGTGTTTGTTGTGCTATAACTGATGTGCAAAATGTGATAAATAGAACAAAAGCTAGTTTTCTCATAATGGGATATCTTATTAATTAGTTGAATTGATTCATTTCTTTTGAATTGTTGATTGCAAACTTATATAAATTAGTGCAGATTTCCGACAATTTAGTTTATTAATAAGGAGAATTTTAAAAACCGCTTTGTTATTAATAATGTGCTTGAGCAAACTGTCGTCCATACATCCATCTTTATAGTTATCCGGCTATCTCCAAAAATTATTCCCCCACTCTACTACCGAATTTTCATCACCTATTCCTTTATTTAAAGCGTCATTTTCGCTTCACAATTTCCACTTTTCAATTAAAACAACCCATTATTTATAAATCGTATGTATCTTTGTTTAAATTTAAAGAGAAAGATTACCGATGAGAGAAAAAAATTATTTGTTGGGATTGACTTTGGCTGAAATAGCTAAAGAAGTTGAATTACTTAAACTTCCAAAGTTTACAGCCAAACAAATTGCAGATTGGATTTATGTGAAACGTGTTACGGAGATAGATGAAATGACAAATATCTCCCTACGCAACCGCGATATACTAAAGAAGAGATTTGAAGTTGGTGTTTCACTTCCAATTCAAACACAAGTGTCGGAAGATGGCACGCAAAAACTATTGTTTAAAACAAACAATGGCAAACTTATCGAATCTGTACTGATTCCCGATGATGAACGACTCACTCTCTGTATATCATCGCAGGTTGGTTGTAAAATGAATTGCGATTTCTGTATGACTGGGAAGATGGGCTTTCAAGATAATCTTTCTGTGAACGAAATCTTGAATCAGGTATATTCATCGCCCAATTCTGAGGCACTTACCAATATTGTTTTTATGGGTATGGGCGAACCGTTAGACAACTACGAGAGCGTAATGAAAGCCATTGAAATACTATCTGCCGACTACGGTTTGGCATGGAGCCCTAGGCGAATCACCCTCTCTACTATTGGAGTTACACCCATGCTAGAGCGTTTTCTTGAAGAGAGCAAATGCCACCTTGCTGTTAGTTTGCATAGCCCTATAGCAGAGCAGCGGCAAACTATTATGCCTATTGAAAAAAAATATCCGATAGTGGAGATTATAGAGCTTTTGAAGGAATATGATTGGAGCAAACAACGGCGTCTTTCATTCGAGTATATTATGTTTGACGGCGTGAACGATACACTTATCTATGCAAGAGAACTTGTGAAACTACTGTCTGATATTACTTGTAGAGTAAACTTGATTCGCTATCATGCTATACCCGGAAGTTCGTTAAAAACAGCATCGGATGATGCAATGATTAAGTTTCGCGACTTTCTTACATCCAAAGGCATTATCTCTACTATTAGAACTTCACGCGGCGAAGATATTTCTGCAGCTTGCGGTATGCTTTCGACTGAGAAGCAAAATGAATCAAAAATGGGCATAGAGTAATTGATAATTAGTTAACAACAAAAAAAACAACGCGTTTAATTTTATTACAAATAGAATAATCGTATTTTTGTTTGTACAAGAATTAATATTTTATCATCTAACGGATGATTCTCACTCATAAAACCCCCAACTGATATGAAACAACTAAAAGTACTTTTTGCATTTACAATCTTAGCTCTAGTTTTGAGTTCATGCAACGGATCGTCGGGATGGATGTCTTCTTCATCTGCTACAAATGAGGTGTTGACCATTATAGGTGAAGATGAGTGGCAAGAGCCTCACGGACGAGCTCTATTCGATGTGTTGAATTCGCCTATGGCAGGGATGCCACAAAGAGAAGCGAATTTCAAAATTCTACAAATAGACCCTAAGAACTTTACGAGCACATTTAAAATGGCACGCAATATAATTGAAGTAGATGTATCAAGCGATTATACGCAAACAAAAATGAGTGCCGAGATTAATAAATATGCAAGTGGTCAGGTTGTGCTTACACTTAAATCGCCCGACAAAGAAGCATTGGAAACCTATTTAAAAGAAAACAGCAACGAGATAGTAAGCTATATAGTGAATAAAGAGTTGGAACGTATAGGTCAATGGCTAGATAGAGATTCTGCCACTCCAAAAACACGTATCCGCAATACTTTTGGTTTTGAATTAGCGTATCCTAAAGGATTAAGCAATATAACAGAAGATGAAAACTTCTTTTGGGCAACCAACAACTCAGCTGAGTCTCGCCAAGACGTAACAATATTTTCGATACCCTACACCTCAGAAAAGGTTTTTGAGAAAGACTCACTCATAGCTATCCGCAATCGTGTGTTGGGCAAACATATAAAAGGCTCGTTCGATTCTCAAATGAGCACTGCTAGAACACTCCCTCCTGAATATCGAAAATTAGAAATTAATGGTTTATTTAGAGCTGAGCTGCGGGGTTTATGGGAGATGACTACAGACATGATGGGAGGACCATTTGTAATGCAAGCTTTTGTGAATGAAAACACAAACAGAGTAATATTTGTGGATGTACTTGTGTATGCGCCCGAAAAGAAGAAAAGAAATTTAATGCGCAATATGGAAGGAACGTTCTACACAATTAAGATTCCCAACTCGGTAGAGTAATTTACAACAGAGATTTTTACACATAACTTCATTTTAACTAATTAATAAAATAACTGATAGACTTATGTCACACTTAGTAAAAGTTGGTATTACCCACGGCGACTGTAATGGGGTTGGATATGAAATTCTTTTAAAAGCTTTTTCCGACAAGCGTTTAACCGAGCTTTTCACTCCTATTATCTACGGATCATCGAAAGTTGCTTCTTATCACCGTAAAGTTTTGAATAGCAAGTCTATTCCTTTCAATATGATTGTAAATAGCTATGAAGCTAAAGAGGGAAACGTCAACTTTATAAATATAGTGAAAAATGATGTTAGGGTTGAAATTGGCAAACCCAATCAAACTTCTGGCGAAGCTGCTTATGTAGCACTTGAAGCTGCAGTTGCAGACATCAACAAATCAGAAATAGATGTTTTGGTTACACTGCCCATCAACAAAGACAGCATTCAATGCGAAGGTTTCAATTTTAGTGGTCATACAGAGTATTTAGAAAATAGAACTGGTGATGGTAAAAACAGCAAAGCGCTCATGATTCTTGTTAGTGATAACCTACGAGTAGCATTAGTAACAACACACCTTCCGCTTTCTGATGTAGCAAGAAGCATCACAAAAGAGTTAGTGATGGAAAAAATCAATACTTTGAACGATAGCTTAAAACGAGATTTCTTTATCGACAATCCACGCATTGCTGTATTGAGCCTAAATCCTCATGCTGGTGAAAATGGCTTGCTAGGCAAAGAGGAAGAAGAGATATTACAGCCTGCTATCAAAGAATGTCTCGACAGGGATGTTTTATGCTCTGGACCGTATGCTGCCGATGGTTTTTTTGGTAGCGGTAAGTATAAACAGTTTGATGCCATACTAGCAATGTATCACGACCAAGGTCTTGTGCCTTTCAAAACCATTGCAATGGGTGCTGGTGTTAACTTCACAGCAGGGCTGCCTATTGTTAGAACTTCTCCAGCTCACGGTACTGCTTATGACATTGCAGGGAAAAATGAGGCTTCTGAAGACTCTTTTCGTCAGGCTCTCTATATGGCGGTTGATATTCACCGAAATCGTGTTGCTTATGACGAAGCTCGTAAAAATCCATTGCGCAAAGCTTTTTTCGAACGAGGCAAAGATGATGAGAAATTGGATTTGAGCTAACCCGCATTATTCATCACACTTATATTAATAGGTGCGTCAATATTAATAACAATGCGTTTATTGACGTATCTACCCTCTTTCTTAGTAGAAGAGTTAGCTTTT
>CAZUHZ010000145.1:0-5506 GCA_964620895.1 uncultured Dysgonomonadaceae bacterium
CTCACTTGAAGCAGCGTTCTGTTTAGCGATTCTATTTTATCGATATACCTATCTCGCTTAACATATACATTGTTGGCAACAGAGCCAAGCTCTTTGACTACTATCTGTGTAACTGCATTAAGTTCGTTTATTTCTTTTGGGTCGTTCAGTATCTTTTGCTCAGCATTAGCTATCGATGCATCGATAGTCCCTTTCATTGGAGTGGACGATATCTTACCACCTTCTATTTTAACAAACCTCTCTGGAGAAAAGCTTACATATTTCGCTGGAATATATATTTGATAAGGCGATTGACTACGTTGAAATATTTCTCTGCAGCCAATGTTCGTTTCTATAGGCGTTTTAATTGTAAGATTAGCAACTTCAATCTCTCCACTATTTAATGCTTCTTGTATAACCTCAAACTTCGATTTGTACACTTCTTTTGAAATTGGATTAGTTAGCATTTCAGCCTTGGTAGAGGAGGCAGCTAGTTCTAATGGTTTGTTTCCTTTGCCATTGAATTGGAAAAGCATTTCTGTCTGACTTGTAGGATTTTTTACGAATAAACCTTCCGACATTTCATAATCGACAGTGAAGAAAAAAGGAACTTGTTTTGATGCAGCCTTATTAATGTTGATACGAACTTGATCTAAGTCAATAAATTTCATTCTTGCGGATATAATAATCATTATAAATACTGGGCAAATATATTAAATATTCGCACCATATTATTATTGGGCATGGTTGTATTAATTGCAAATATATCCATAATGAACAGAGAAGCTGTTTAAATCGAAGATAAAATGTTACTTTTGTATCTGTTACTACAATTTTTTTTGACGAAAACAATATGTTTATATGGCAAGTGGGATGAAAACTCTAGCCAAGGAGACTGCCATTTATGGTTTGAGCAGCATACTTGGTAAATTGCTAAGCTGGTTTCTTGGTCTTTATTGGGCATTCGGGTTAGAGACTATTGCCGAAATGGGCGTTGTCACCTATTCGTATGCATGGGTTGCTCTATTACAAGTAGTATTGACCTATGGCATGGAAACTGGGTTCTTTCGGTTTGCCAACAAAGAGAAAGAATCTCTCACAGTTTACTCTACAGCTCTTATAAGCATTGCAACATCAACCTTACTGTTTATAGCAGTAGCTGTACTATTTTTAGAACCAATAGCCACTTCATTTGGACCCAGCATGAAGCCTCGCTATGTGCTTATGTTCATTGGTATTCTTTCGTTAGATGTGATGGGTGCTATTCCGTTTGCATTTCTTCGCTTCTCAAAGCGTCCACTAAAATTTGCTTTCCTTAAGCTGCTCAATGTAGCCATAACAATATTTGCCAACATCTTTTTCTTTTTACTAGCACCGTGGTTGGCAAACTATTTTCCCAATCTGTTTTCATGGTACGATATAGCTTATGGTCTCGACTATATAATTATGTCAAATCTTTTGGCGTCTTCCATTCAGCTCCTCTTGCTCACCCCTCACATGCGCATCAAATATAAGTTTGATGGTGCTTTACTAAAAAAGATGCTGAAGTATTCATATCCTCTTCTCATTTTAGGTATTGCAGGAGTGCTGAATCAGTCGGCAGACAAAATGCTATTTACACGGTTATACCCCAACCCTGCAGAAGCAGAGACGCAGTTGGGTATTTACGGACAAAGTTTTAAAATAGCCATTATTATGGTTATGTTCACACAAGCTTTTCGTTATGCGTTCGAGCCTTTTATATTTGCAAGAGATAGAGAAGAGAGCTCCAAATCCAACCTGAAATCGTATGCCGATGCCTCTAAGTACTTTTTGATTTTAGGACTGTTTATCTTTTTGGTAACAATTGGCTATCTCGACATTATCAAATACCTAATTCCTCGCAACTATCACGAAGGGTTGATAGTAGTTCCCATTGTAATGTTTGGGGAGATGTTTTTTGGTCTCTATTTCAATCTATCGCTGTGGTACAAATTGACCGACAAAACTAAGTGGGGCGCATATATGTCGCTATTTGGTTTAGCTATTACCCTCACCATTCTTATTGTCTTCATTCCTCACTACGGATATATGGCTTGTGCTTGGGCTTCGTTTTTTGCAAACTTGAGTATGATGACTCTCTCTTACTTTTTGGGACAAAAACATTATCCAATTCCCTACGACCTTAAGACTGCAGGTCGCTTTGTGCTACTTGCTGCTGTATTGGGTGTGGTTATGTTTTTAAACTTCAAATACTCGCCCAATGTTATTGTTCGCATTGCCTTAAATACAGTCATAGTATTAATCTATGCAATTGTAACTATAAAAAAAGAGTTACCTTTGCAAGAAATACCTCTGATAGGCAAGTATTTCAGAAAACAACTTCATAAATAAATCGATAACTTAAACAAATTCAATTATGAGAAAAATGCTATTAGCAGTAGCTATAATTTTTATTGCATTCGCAGCCAAAGCTGACGAAGGTATGTGGCTATTAAAAGAACTAAACCAACAAAGCATTGCTCGCATGCAAGAGCTTGGCTTCACCTTCCCTATCGACAAAGTATATGACGAACAGAACTCATCGCTCAAGGATGCTGTCGTTATTTTTGGTGGGGGTTGCACTGGTGTAGCTGTTTCCAACCAAGGTTTGATATTTACCAATCATCATTGTGGCTATGGTGCTATCCAACAATTAAGCTCTGTAGAGCGTGATATTCTGAAAGATGGATATGCTGCCGCCGATATGCATAGCGAATTGCCATCGGATGGTCTTGCAGTATCTTTTCTACGTTCTACAGAAGATGTTACCCACAAAATTTTGTCACAAATACCTTCCGTGTTGAGCGAAATACAACGTCAACAAGCCATCGACTCTATCACATCGGGTATGATAGAGCAATACGAAAACGACCCATTTACTGAAGCACGCGTTGTTCCTTTTTATGCCGGCAATCAATACTACATGGTAGTATATGATGTGTTTCGAGATGTTCGTTTAGTGGTTGCTCCTCCCTCATCAATAGGCAAGTTTGGTGGCGACACCGACAACTGGATGTGGCCACGCCACACTGGCGACTTCTCTGTGTTTAGAGTGTATGCCAATAAAGACAATCGCCCCACATCGTATAGCGAAGATAATGTTCCTTATACTCCCAAGTATGTAGTTCCTGTATCGCTAGCTGGCTATAAAGAGAACGATTATGCAATGACCATTGGATTTCCAGGTAGCACACAAAGATACTTGTCGTCGTGGGGTATCCAACGCAAGATTGAATCTGAAAACAAACCTCGCATAGAAGTAAGAGGAGCCAAACAAGAAATATGGAGCGACGCTATGAATCAAAGCGATGCTGTACGCATAAAATATGCATCTAAATATGCAGGAAGCTCTAACTATTGGAAAAACTCGATGGGTATGAACGAGGCTATAGCTAATTTGGGTGTTGTGAAAGAAAAAGAAAAAATTGAACATAAACTAGCCCAATGGATTGAAAGCAATCCTGAAGCAAAAGCCAAATATGCCAACACATTGCCATCTCTCAAAGAAGCATACGAGAGCACTACCGAAGGTGCTTTGCACACTACCTACTTCTTAGAAACATTTAGAGGTGGCATCGAAATTATTCGCTTTGCCAACACTTTATTGGCTTTCGATGTAAATAATAGTAAGCAAGATAAAGAAGACTTTATCAACGAACGTATCATCAACTCATATAAGGACTATGAGCCAGAGCTCGACAAAAAAGTGCTGCCTGTTATGCTTAGTTTATATGCATCGCGTGTTCCAGCCGAAAACCTACCCGATATATATGACACTATCAACGATGAGTTTGGTGGAGACTATAAACAGTATGCAGAATGGTTGTTCAACAACTCTCAGTTTACAAACTTAGACGATTTGATGGTGCTTTTGAAACAAGAAAACAACGAAGATATTATTAAAGACCCAGCCATGGTGTTGGCACTTTCTGTGCAAGATAAAGGGTATGAAATTTCCTCAACCATGTTTGCTTCATACGAAAGTATTTTAAAAGCAGAACGTGAGTTTATGGCTGCCCTCATGGAGATGAACCCTGACTATGCCTACTCGCCCGATGCTAACTTCACACAACGCTTGAGCTATGGAACTGTACAAGGCTACCAGCCAAGCGATGGTATTTGGTATAACTATTACACTACTACTAATGGAGTGTTGGAAAAAGAAAAACCAGGCGATCCAGAATTCAACGTACAGCCCGAGATATTGAGCGAGATTCGCGAAGCAGATTTCGGACAGTATGCAAATGAAGATGGTGAGCTTGTTGCCTGTTTCTTGTCAGACAATGATATTACTGGCGGCAACTCAGGAAGCCCCGTTTTAAATGGCAATGCAGAATTGCTAGGCTTAGCATTCGATGGCAACTGGGAGGCATTGAGTGGCGACATTGTGTTTGAACCTAAAATGCAACGCACCATCAGTGTGGATATACGTTACGCACTTTATACAATCGATAAGATAATGAATGCACCACATATTATTGAAGAGTTGCAGTTGGTGAAATAAGCGCTTCATTGTATTAAAGTAATAATTACAACTAAAAAAAAGGACGGCAAGTAATTGTCGTCTTTTTTTGGTTCAATGCAAAGGTAATTGATACTATAAATAAGTTGGTTCGTCACTGCATTCTACCTTATCATACAAAACAACAATTGGTTTACCAATTCATTCTAAATGATGAATCAAAACAACTATTGTTTTGTATGACAATTTAAGATTATCTTGCAAAACAATAGTTTACACCTATCTCATCCTTGATAAAACAGCTCATTTGTTTACATAGCTATATCACTTTTGTTGCATTCAGTGTATTGTATAGTTCAGATAGTATGAAATCTACTGCAGAGTCTCTATTATGTGGAGTGGAAAGTATTTTTCACAATCAATTTCACCTTCTGGGAAAAAACAATACTATCACCATGCCTAGAGATGATACAGGAATAGAAACAGCATACAAGGAAACAGCGGATGAAACTAAAGTTGGGTTTATGCCATTAAGAAAAACAACAAACAAAAGGGTTTGTAATTTATATTTTGAGAGATAAATTATTTTTTCGCAATTCTTTACCAGCCCGCTCACTCACCATACAATTTATTTCCGTAATTTGCCGTTTGTTAGTTATTTGCAGTAAAAGCCTTTATTTTTTATGTTTAAAAGAAAAATCACCCTTTTTGAAGCGCTCATCCCGATATTCTTCTTAATTGCCTTCTTGGCTATAAATTATAATGTTTTTGGAAACGAAGCTTCCAGTGGAGCCAACCAATTTGGACTAATACTGGGTGCTGCAACAGCTATGATTATTGCAAGCATTCACAAAGTTCCTTTTTCTGAAGTAATGGAAAAAGTGTCTCAAAACATAAAAGATACTGTTCCTGCCATCCTTATTCTGCTTTTAGTAGGAGCACTTGCAGGCACTTGGTTGCTAAGCGGCATTATTCCTGCCATGATATACTACGGATTGCAAATCCTAAACCCATCTCTCTTTTTAGTCTCATCGGTTATAATAT
>CAZUHZ010000146.1:0-5501 GCA_964620895.1 uncultured Dysgonomonadaceae bacterium
GTTCGTCGTAGATTATCCTTTTATGTCATTGTTTACCTTTCCACGACGGTGCATTTGAAGTTTATATCATTGTTTTCATTTCCTTGAACGTAGATTCGAGCTTCCTCTCATTTTCTAAATTCTGCAGTGGCAGATTTGAGTTTTATGTCTTGTTTGCCAAATCCTAAAGGGTGGATTTGAATGATATGTTATGTTTGTGAAATCCTGCAGCGTAGATTTTAGTTTCATGTCATGATTGCGGAATCGTACACGGTGGATTTGAATTTCATGGCGTGATTGTCGTTTTGTAAGCGTAGGATTTGATTTTTTACTCACAGATGCTGTTTTTGCTAGGTAAGTGTAATCTAATTTGCAGTAAAAGTTTCGATTTGTAAGGTGATCGTGTAAATTAAAAAAAAATGCAGTAGTTTTCTACAAACTAATTGTTTTGTATGTTGGCTATAAACCACTCATTAATATGCTTTGCATTGATATATTTGCTATTTTTGTTCAAATTGAAAATATGGCATTATGAAGAAACTACTCTTTTCCGTTTTTATTATACTCTCAACTGTTGCTTATTCGCAACAACCATTTCGATACGATACCATTAGAGTGTCGAGAGAAGATGCGCGAAACATACATCAAAACACACAGCAGCAACAAACATTGCGTCAGCGCAATCAAAAAAGATTAGGATCATCACAATCACCAGTTGTCAAAACAGCATTCGATGCGAGGAATCTTAGGTATGGATTAAATTTTTCGCTCAATATTAGCGACAGCTATTCCCTTATACGCTTTGCGCCTCAGGTGGGATATCAGTTTAGTAAACATCTAATGGCTGGTGCTGGGGTAAGCTACTATTATTCTAAACGCAAATACTATTATGCAAATAGTCATTCGAGAGACACTAGACACAGTAACTCTTTAGGAGCAAACCTGTTTGGGTATTTATACCCCACAAGCTTCTTGGCAATATCTATGCGACCTGAGATTAATTATATTTGGAATAGTTATAAGGAAGGTGAAGCAGTAACCTACAAAAAGGATGTGCTGGTGCCTTCAGTAGTTGTAGGAGCAGGGCTTCGCCTTGGTCAAGCTCACGCGATGTTGTATTACGATTTGGTTCAAGATATAAATTCGCCTTATACTTCAGGAGTATTTTATGGCGTGTCTGTTTATTTTTAATTTAGTGCAAGCCTACTTTATACTCACTTCCACCCACAGTGGCCTGTGGTCTGATGCTACTGGTTCGTTCACAACTTCTCCGCTTTTTACAATATGAGTAAACTTACTATTGCTTTTCAAAAATATATAATCAATCACCACTCTTGGTGCATCCGATGGAAATGTAGCTTGCGTAGAGTCGCTTAGTAAAATCCAGTTGTTACACAATTCTCTGATTTCATTAGAAGTGGGCGATGCATTTAAGTCGCCTGCTAAGAACACTGGTTTCAATTGGTATTTGTCGGTTTGTTGTTGAATCAATTTCATGGATGCCTGTCTGTCCTCTTCGTTAAGAGACAAGTGAGTGCAACACAACACATAGTTCTCCATCTCCACAATAAGCAGGCTGCGCATCTCCTCACGACCTGGTAAGGCTATTGCTTCCTTGTTAAGCGGTTGCTCTTTTGTTAAAATACCGTTGCCATATTTGCCTCCTCTATAATCGATTGATGCATTAAACGATGCATGCATATTGGTTCTCTTAGCCAACTCGTCCAACACTACAAGTCCGTTGCTACGCTCTGTGGCACTATCTAATTCCTGAATAGCGATTGCATCAATATCCATATCGTCTATCACTTTGGCTATTCTGTCAAAATCGAGCTTGTTGTCCATGCCCACAGCATTGTGTATATTATAGCTACCCACTCTTACAGTAAAAGGCTCTTTATCATTGTCTTTTGAGCTTGTGCTTCCGCAACCAATAAAAAACGATAGTAAAATAAACAGTAGAGAATAGTAAATTGATTTCATAATATAATAAGAGTGAGTTTGTTAGACGAACGTTTTAAAAAATATTTCTTCCTATCCAAAATAGGATGATGGAAACTAGTATCGTAATGGCAGCATTCCTACCGAAGAGAATATTCCGAATACGAGGGAGTCGCTTGTTTCCGCCAAGGTATTCAAGGTAAATGCCTAGTAAAACATAAGGTAGATATAGTACTATTAATGGATTGTGGCGAAACGCTCCTGCGATATTAAAGTGTAGCAATTGATGAATTGCACGTTGCGAACCACAGCCAGGGCATTCAAATCCTGTTAACACTAAAAAAGGACACTTCGGAAAGAATGGGTAAACACTTGGGTCTATATAAAAAAGTATAAACAAAGCAGTTGCAACAAAAAAGGTTACAAGCATAATTTGCAGATACTTCTTATATTTTATCAACAGTTTAACCAAAATAGAGAGGCTGACTTCCCGTTGCGGGCAAACTTATTTCTGAAAATGAGCCAACTGCTGCCATTATTAGAATAAAAATGAGATATATAACACCTATTCCAAATGCTATAAGGGTCCATTTTTTTGCGTTGGCAGAAGCACGTTGGGCTTTTTCATAGAGTGTTTGGTCGTGTAGCGAATTTACACGCACCGCATTTACTATGCCTGCAATACCAAAGGGCAGACAGCAAAAAAGAGTGGCCAAAATAGATTCTATCAACCAAGTTTTTGGTCTTGGAGGGATGTCATATTCATACTCTGTGGGAGGTGGGGGAGGAGTTTGTTGATATTCCATGTTCTAATATATAAATATAGGTGAAATTAATTATTCTGATTATACGAAATTGCTTCCTAAATCTGCCAACGAGCCAAAGAAAACAACAAAAGCTATAACAGCAACAATTGCCAACACTATTGCACCAATAGCAATCCAGAAAGTTATTTTTGTCCATCGGGCTGCATTGTCTGAGGCTTGTTTTGATTGATCGAAGAGCCCACTATTGAAGAGTGATTCTACTTTCGATGCATTTACAATGGCGGCAATGCCAATTAAACTCAACACGTTTCCACAGAGCACAAATGGCAATATGGTTACCAATATCGACTCTACCATCCATGTTTTTGGCATCATGGGCAAGTCGCTGGGCACAGTTTGTTGATAAGGAGGTGGTGTGGTTTTGTGCAGGCTGTGAGCTTCGTTAGCAGACACTTCAAAAAGGGGTTTAAGGTCTTCCAACTCATAAGCAGGCTTCCAGTCTGGCATGCCTTGTGTCCATACAAGGTTTTCTCTTCTTATATGTTCTACTTTCAGTTCATCTAGCGTTAAAGGTCCTTTTTGGTTCCCTTCTGAGTCAATGTAAAAGTATCTAGTCATCATAATGGTAGAGTATTTAGTGTTATTGTTGCTTGCTTTTTTTATATTTCTCGGTATCAATGGTTATAATATCAAGCACTTTTTTTTCTGTATCTCTATAGATATATTCCATAGTTACACCATTTGTTACAAAAAACTGTAGCGATCTGTCTGTGGCATACAACTTGTCCACTTCTTGCAGCATCTCTTTTTTGTGCAAAACTATTAGTTCGTGTGGATTATCAATGTTTGTAATAGTATAGAAATACTGAAAAATATTGTCTTTGGTTACTCCCACACTATCAAATCTGATGTGTTGGTTAAGTGCAACTGGTGTAGTGCGATTCCATTCAGCTGCTGTTTTTATTAGCTCCTTGTGCAATCTTTTGTTGCTATTATTCGTGCATTGCACAAACAATAGCGAAACAACTATTGCCAAGGCAAGTTTTATTATTTTGCTATTTTTCATCCGTTCTTCTCTTTTGTGTATCACAAAGTTAAATAAATTTGAGGTTAAATGAAGAGAATTGGGCTCTATTATTATTAAAAAGAATACTCTTGATAGAGAAAAAGCCAAAAGCAACTACACTTTTGGCTTTCTCTGTCATTTACAGCGTGTTATTATCCGTTATCTCACTGAAAACTGATAGATACATCTGCTTGTATAGGTTTCGTCGGGGCTCAAATAAGTTGAGGGCCAGTCTGGTTTGTTAGGTGAGTCGGGATATTTTTGTGTTTCAAGACAAATTGCTGTTCTCTTATTATATACGATTCCCTTTTTTCCTGTAACTGTTCCATCCAAAAAGTTCCCAGTATATACCTGCATTCCAGGCTCTGTTGTATAAACACTCAATTCAATACCGGTTGTTGAGCAATATACAGTTGCTGCAGGAATTGTTATGTCGCCAGGGTTGTTTAATACCCAGTTATGGTCGTAGCCATCACCATTCTTTAGTTGGTCGAAATCATAATTGTTTATCCTTTCTCCAACTGCTGTAGGTGTTCTGAAATCCATGTCGGTTCCTTCCACATCCGCTATTTCTCCAGTAGTCATAAATGTATCGTCAATTGGCGTGAATCCATCGGCATCAATCATTAGCTCGTGAGCCAATATTGTGTTTTCGGGGTTGCCACTTAAATTGAAGTAAGAGTGATTGGTGAGGTTGACAACGGTTTTTTTATCGGTTTTTGCTTCATATTGAATATCAATAGCGTTGTCTTCTGTAAGTGTCATGGTAACTTTTGAGTGTAGATTACCTGGAAAACCTGCTTCGCCATCTATTGATGTGTATGACAGCTCCACGGTTTGATCATCAGTTTGAACTGCATCAAAAACCTTGGTGTCAAAACCTTCATCACCTCCATGCAAAGTGTGGTTGCCATTGTTTTGAGGTAGATTGTATTCTACTCCATCAACAGTAATTTTCCCATTAGCTATTCTATTTCCATAGCGACCAATAGTTGCACCAAAGTTGTTGTCTATATTGACGTAGTCATCAATTGAGTCGAAACCCAAAGCAACGTCTTTCATTGTTCCATCTTTATCGGGAACCATAATTGATACAATTCTGCCACCGTAATTAGAGATGCAAACCTCCATACCTGCAGTGTTTGTCAAAACAAATAGTTGTGTCTGTTTTCCATTCACTTCAGTTTCAAAGTTGCTTCTCTTTAAGCCTGATAGGGTTTTTGCCTCTTCGGGTTCTGATTTGTTTGTGCAGGCAATAAGGACGAAAAGTCCTAGAATAAGGGTTAAGTTCTTTTTCATTGTTGGTTATCTTTAATTTTTTAGATTTATGTGTTTATAGATACTTTATATTGTATAGTAATAGTTTATACGAAAACGATAGTTTAGTTCTACTCTTTCGTTGAGAAAGCAAAGTTAAAAAATAACAATCAATAAATGAATATTTGTGGAGTTTATATTTTGTATGAAAGTAATATCAACGGGAGATAAGATAGCGTACTTGTAAGATACGCATTGTAATTATCGAAGATGATGGATGCATAATTAAAAAACAGATGGTTTTAGTGTGATCGATTCAAAAAACGATTGGCAGAATATCATCACGACATTCTGCCAATACTCGTTAACTTTAAATCTAATACTATTATGAAAAAACCACATCGCAAATATATAAAAGAAAGCAATACAAACAAAATAATTTCAATAAATAATTAAATTTGTTGTTATTGTGGCAATATGATAGTTGTGAT
>CAZUHZ010000147.1:0-5252 GCA_964620895.1 uncultured Dysgonomonadaceae bacterium
CTCCTTCTATTTTCACTCAATTTGTAATGGGTTATTGTAAATAATATCCATCTAAGAACCTCTACTTATTTTTTACTCGTGTCATATATTGCAACTGCTACTCTCGAATCTGCACATCCATAATACAAATAAAACTTTTGATTCAAATAGGCTAAACCTTGTAAAAAAACTGTACCATCCACATACTGTCCGCTTTTCTCAAAATCAGCTTCAGGATAGAAAAAAGGCTTATCTAATCTTTGCAACACTTTGCAAGGATCTTTTTTATCAAAAAGAAACTGCCCTGCACAGTATGATCCTTCAGGGTAATCTTCATCTGCATCAAGACCATACTCGCCATTTTTACCATTGTACAACAGAACAATACCATGGTCTGTCATCAATGCAGGAGGTCCACACTCAGTCAATCGACTATCAAAATATCCACTACGTGGATGAGCGAGTTCCAACAAGTCGTTGTTTTCATCCAAAAGCGGTGTCCAATTAACCAAATCTTCAGACGTGGCAGCCTTTACCGAGTTTTCACCCCAATACATAAAATACTTGCCATTTATTTTCTCTACAACTATTTTGCCATCTTTTATTTTCGTTAGAATAGAACCCGATTTGCATTTAAAATCCTCAAAACGTCCATTATAAGCTTCTGAAAACACAGGTCCATGTTTTTCCCACGTAAGTAAATCGTTAGATGTGGCAACAGATAGTCTCCAGATTCCTTTTCTGCGATTCCATGCAGTATATAACATTACATAAGTACCATCTTCAGTAACTGCAACACGTGGGTCTTCGCAACCCCCTGGCCATTCATACTTTTTATAGTCATCATTATCGGGATAGAATACTGGGTTTTTTCGACGTGTCATTGTAATTCCATCAGTGCTTTCAGCATATCCAATACGCGATATACGTTGACCAATTCCTTCTCCAGAATCATCTTCAGCACGATAAAGAACAACTATTTTTCCATCTTTCACAATAGCACCAGGATTAAAAGTATCGCTCACTTCCCACTTTACATCCTCTTTTAAAACTGGACAAAAGAACTCAGTTTCAAGTGGAGATATAACAGGGTTAACATCTGCTGGTCTTACAAACTCTCCAAGAACCCAATTCGAGGAAGAGTTTTCGAGGTCAGTTGAAACATCATTTACAGAACAACTTACCAAAAGTGCTAAACAAATAAACTTATAAATAAACTTATAAGATTTTCTCATCATAATATATTTTGATTATAAAATGGTTGCCATAATTGACACCATCATTTTTTTATTTTAATTACTTATCCCCACCCTATCCAAAATAAATGCAAATTCAAAAGCAACGTCTTTTATTCTACTATACCTACCAGTTGCTCCACCATGACCCGACTCCATATTCATGTGCAAGAGCACAATATTGTCGTCTGTTTTATAGGAACGTAGTTTAGCTGTCCATTTAGATGGTTCATGAAACAACACTTGCGAATCGTTTATACCACCAGTTATCAAAAAGTTTGGATAGTCTTGCGCTTTCACATTGTCGTAAGGAGAATATGACTTAATATAGTTGTAATAGTCTTCCTCATTAGGATTGCCCCACTCTTCATATTCACCCGTTGTAAGTGGAAGGGTCTCATCAAACATGGTGGTTATTACATCCACAAAGGGCACTTGAGCTACAATAGTTTGATACAACTCGGGGCGCATATTAGCAACAGCACCCATAAGCAACCCTCCAGCACTACCACCCATAGCAGCAAGTTTATTGGCAGATGTATATTTATCCTCAATCAACTTTTCGCTACAAGCGATAAAATCGGTAAAGGTGTTTTTCTTTTTCAACAGCTTACCATCTTCATACCACTGTTCGCCTAGGTCGCTTCCACCGCGTATTTGTGCTATAGCAAACACAAAACCTCTGTCGATAAGACTGTAATAAGCTGTGCTAAAATAAACATCAGAGCTAATGCCGTAACTTCCATAAGAGTAGATAAGTGCAGGATTGCTACCATCTCTCTTCAAACCCTTCTTGTAAACAATAGCCATTGGCACCTCTACACCATCGGGTGCGGTAGCCCAAATTCTTTCCACCGTATAGTCGTCGGGGTTGAACCCAGAAGGAACTTCTTGTTCTTTCAGCTTTACAGTAGTTTCATCTTTCGCATTATATTCATAAAGCGTGGTGGGTCTGTTCAACGAAGTGTAAGAATAGCGAATAGTTGAGGCATCATACTCAGGGTTACCTAAAAGGGATGAGTTGTACACCGGCTCTGGAAAAGATATACTTTTAGACGTGCCACCATCAACAGGCTTCAACTCAATCTCTGTAAGTCCATTCTTGCGCAACGCTAACGCCACGTAATCTTTCAATATATCTATTCTCTCTATACGAATAGTAGGATTATGTGCTACAAATTCTGTCCAGTTAGCTTTATCTGCGTAGCCAGTAAATGGAACTTTATATATTTTACTATTCAAGTTTTCCTTATCTTTATATTGTACAAAGAAGCTATTTTCGTGTACATACACAGAATACTCAACATCTTTTACACGAGGCATGAATAATTTAAAATCAGACATTGGTTCATCAGCCAGTATATATCGCTCTTCAGATGTTGTTGAACTAGAGCTCCCAATAAAAATATAATCCCTTCTTTTACTTCCCGATACATAAGTAGAAAACTTAGCATCGTCCTCTTGATATACCAAGGCACTCTCTTTAGCATCCAACATTTGACGACGTATTTGATACGAACGCAAGGTATTGTCAATTACTCCAAAGAAAAGTGTTTTATTATCATTTGCCCAAGCTACCGATGTAGCACCATCAACAGTGAATCCTACATCCTCTCCCGATGATAAGTCTTTGATATGCAGTTTAAACTCTGCAAACGAACCTGTTTCGTTGAAAAAGTAAGCAGCTTTACTATTGTCGGGACTTACAGAATAACCTCTAAAGATAAATGCAGGCTGACCTTCGGCCATCTCATTCAAATCAAATATAACTTCTTCTGGTGCTTCCATCGTCCCCTTCCTTCTGCAATGAGTCGGATACTGTTTGCCAGTTTCGGTGCGAGTGTAATAGTAATAGCCGTTTCTAAAAGATGGATAGCTCTCATCATCCTCTTTCATACGCCCCAAGATTTCATCATAAATTGTTTCTTGCAAATCTTTTGTCGATGCCATTACGGTTTCAGCATATGCATTCTCAGCATTTAAATAATTAATCACCTCTGGATCTGTTTTATTTTTCATCCAATAGTAATTATCGATGCGTTGTTGATTAAACTCAACAAATGTATCGGGCTTAACTTCTGCGACAGGCGGTGTCGGAAAATCTGACTGTTTCAATACTTTATTCTCTTTTTGTGGGTTACATGCAGTTGCTAATACTACTACTAGCACCGCTAAAAATGTTACGTGTTTCATAATACAACGGTTTTACGGGATTTTAATATGCAAAGATATATAAGTTAGGTAACAATGCAGAATTTGTTGAAATTATATTTTCAAGATTGATACAAACAAGAGACTGCAATTTGGAGAGTAAAGCAACGTGCAGAATTTGTTGCTTTCATAAAACACAAAAATAGGAAACACAAGTTTTAATCTGTATATTTGCTGATCTTTAAAAATTGTTTGCGAACTTAATCATCAAACTTAAAAAACAATGAAAAAAGCTAGGATATTATTATTAGTTATCGTGAGCACGATGATGACTATGAGCTGCACAGGCAATAAAAAAACAACAAACGCCGATGAGAAAAAACAAACAGCTATATCAGTTGACGAAATAATGGCAAACGCAGAGCAAAACATTGACAACATAGTTGTAGTAGAAGGCATCTGCACTCATGTTTGCTCGCATGGCGGCAAAAAGCTATTCTTGATGGGCAACGACGATTCCAATACTATACGTGTGGAGTCTAATGATGCTTTGGGTGCATTCAAATCGGAATGTATCAACAGCATAATACAAGTAAAGGGTTCGCTGAAAGAAGAGCGAATTGACGAGGCTTATTTAGTGAAATGGGAAAGTGAACTGGCACTAGGCACAGTTGAAGCACATGGCGAAGATGGCGAAGGATGCGAAACCGAACAAAAAGCCCAAGGTCAAGAGAATGTAACTAGCGAAGCTGGACGCATAAAAGACTTTAGAGAAAAAATTGCCGAAAGAAACGAAGCAGAAGGCAAAAACTACTTGTCATTCTATTTCATAGAAGCTAAAGAATATACTATTTTGTAAGAATGAGCAAGAACTTTACAAAACAGTTAAGAAAATGGTCGCGCACAATTCACCGCGACCTCTCTTTCTTTTTTGCGGGTGTCATTATCATCTATGCCATTTCAGGATTTGTGTTGAATCACAAAAAAGACTTCAACTCCGATTACTCTATCAACACATACAACTTCGAAATAGAAGGCAACTATCCACTGCCACAAAATAGATTTACCAAAGAGACTGTTATTGAAATACTAACACCTTACAACGAAGCAAAGAATTACACAAAACATTACTTTCCCAATGATGAGTCGATGAAAGTGTTTCTCAAAGGAGGTTCGTCGTTGGTAATTGACCTCACAAATGGCAAGGCGTTATACGAACAAGTTAGGAAACGCCCTATTATCAGCCAATTCAATTGGTTGCACTACAACCCAAACAAATGGTGGACCATATTCTCCGATATATTTGCCTTCTCACTCATAGTAATTACCCTCACAGGATTAGTTATTACACGAGGCAAAAAAGGTTTGTGGGGACGTGGTGGAATAGAATTGATAATTGGAATACTCATTCCATTGCTATTCATTCTGTTTACCTAATCCTGTATTATTCAAATTTTCAGCTTAATTTAATGCACAACAAAGCCTCAATAGAGGCGGCATTATTGTAGCAACCTGTATAAATTATAGCACCAAAACTCCAAAAGGAGCGATATCATTTTGGTGTACCGACCTGTGTCATATCTTACAACAATATGCACAAGCTAAAACTTGCGTTATTAGAGCAAGCATACTATTGATCATCAGCCTCTATTACACATATACAAAAAAGGAGAATTTAAACCCTCCTTTCTGTAGTAGCAAAAAATTCTTATCAATAGAAGCTATTCAATCTTCATTACATACCCTGCTGCTCTTTAGCCTTATAAGCTATTGCATAAAATCGAATCTGTTTTATCACAGCAAGCAATCCATTGGAGCGGGTTGGAGAAAGGTGCTCTGTGAGACCTATATCTTCCAAAAAGTGTAGCTTAGCTTCAATTATCTCAT
>CAZUHZ010000148.1:0-5246 GCA_964620895.1 uncultured Dysgonomonadaceae bacterium
TTTAGATTGGCCAACATCCGAAAACCCCGATGTTATTCATTCAGGTATTCAAGCACTAACAGTTTTAACGATGCAGTCTGCAAAAGATATTGCTAATTGGTTGAACGACCCAGCATTAAAAAAGACTTGCGATGACGCACTTAATTTATTGAAAAAGTACACACCAAAAGATCATAATAACAAACAAGCAGCAGCGCTTTTATCATTAGCTGATATCATACCCGCTCAAAAAGGTACATCTGTAATTTTAGAAAATGGGTCACATGACTTTGCTACTTTCTATGGCTACTACATGTTAGAGGCTTTAGCTAAAGATGGAAAATACAACGAAGCAATGGATATTATTTCTGATTACTGGGGAGCAATGTTGGATTTGGGCGCAACAACTTTCTGGGAAAACTTTAATTACGAAGAAAGATTGACTTCTTCTCCAATAGATGAACTTCCAGCTCCATCAAAATTTGATATTCATGCAGATGGCGGTGCCTATTGTTATGTTGGTTTAAGAGCAAGCCTCTGTCACGGTTGGGCATCTGGACCTACTTCATGGCTCACCGAGCATGTCTTAGGCTTTAAAGTTTTAGAGCCTGGTAGCAAAACAGTTCAAATTAAACCCAATTTGGGTAACTTGAAGTTTGCTGAAGGTACCCTTCCAACACCTTATGGTGAAATATATGTGAAGCATACCCGATTAGCCAATGGCGAAGTAAAAAGCGAAATAAAAGCCCCGAAGATGGTAAGGATTATTGAAGGTGATGTAAATTTATAACAGCACTTTTAATTTACTGGAAAAGAATGACAGCTAAAACAGAAACATTGCAGAAATAATAAGACTCTGAAATCATTCTGAATACAATTTTTTAAAGCTTCAACAGCAAATACAATTTCTAAAAACTACACATCTATTTTCTTTATTAGAAAATAGATGTGTTTTTTACAAAAAACAAATTACATAAAATGAATCAACGCATAATCTTTTCATTGCTCTTGGTAGCATTTACCCTAAATGCAACTAACATTGAGGCTCAATCTAAAATATCAGTTCTTCCTGAACCAGTAGAAACAACCCTCAATGGAAACTCTTTTCAATTGGATCAAAGACTGAATATTTACCTTGATGCAATGGCTGATCTTGATAAATTTTATGTCTCCTCTATTTTTCATGATATAGGTTTCAGAACCTATTTTACAGATAAAAGAGCTGCCAACCTAATTGTTACTATCGATAAAAAAGCAACAACACATAACGAAGGCTACTCCCTAAATGTTGAGGACAAACGCCACCATCAAATAGTTGCAAAGGCTCGAACAAAAGAAGGTCTGCTGCATGCACTGCAAACTGTACGCCAGCTCATCAACAGAGACGATTTTTCAATCCCTGCATGTTCTATAAAAGATGAACCTGCTTTTCCTTGGCGGGCATTTATGTTAGATGAGAGTCGCCATTTTCAAGGTATACAAATCGTAAAGAACTTATTAGACGAGATGGCAAGACTGAAAATGAATATCTTTCACTGGCATCTGGTAGATGATCCGGGATGGAGAATTGAGATTCTTCAATATCCTGAACTGACCGAGATAGGATCGAAAAAAGATTTTTCTAACAGAGAGCTTAGCCTAAAAGAGTGGAACGACACCTACCCCAACCGCAAAATGTTCTATACGCAACAAGAAATTAGAGAGATTGTAAAATATGCAGCGAATCGTGGCATTACCATTGTACCAGAAATTGAAATGCCTGGTCATGCTTCAGCATCAATACTTGCTTATCCTTGGCTGGGGGCAACAAGCAAACGAGAGGGGAAAGGAATATGGGGCGATTTGTACGATATCACCAAACCAGAAGTTGAAAAGTTTCTACAGAACGTGCTGGATGAAGTGATTGCACTATTTCCATCAAAAATAATACATATAGGCGGTGATGAAGCCAATTACTCGCACTGGCAGAACAATCCAGACATTGTGCAATTTATGAAAGAGAGAGATATTCCTACTTTCGCCGACCTACAAGTATGGTCCATCAACAGATTTTCTCGTTATCTAACATCAAAAGGAGTTAGAATGATGGGATGGAACGAAATAACGGGAGACAATATCCGTGGTGAAGCACATATGGAAGCCAGCAAATCAGAGAATTTGAGCCCAAACACTATCATCCATTTCTGGGATGGAGATATAACACTCGTAAACAAGGCTATTGATAAAGGGTATGACGTTGTCAACTCTAACCGACATTTCACCTACCTCGACTATCCCTATGAAGTAATCACATTGGAAAAAGCGTACTCCTTTGACCCCTATCCTGATGGCTTATCAGAAAAAGACAAACCAAAAATAATGGGACTGGGATGCCAAATGTGGGGAGAATATACCCCAAATATGCAAAGACTCTATTTTCAAACATTTCCGAGACTTGCAGCTTATGCAGAGCGAGGATGGACAGGATCTGAAAAAAATGATTACCCCGATTTTCTGAAAAGATTTAAAAGTGTTTTAGAACCTATCTGGAAAAAGCGTAAATACCTTAACGATCAACCTTATTAACACTATACACAGAAAATAAATACGAAATAGTAATTTATTGATAGGCATCCCCAAAAAAATAAGATGCTTTAAATCGTTTGTTCACATTGGATTTAACCGCCCAAAATTTTCTCGTTTGCAAATGTATGCAAATAGTCAGAACCATCTTCTTTTGCTCTCATTCCTGAGAGGTTTTGTTTTGCACAAATTCTTTTGACTAATCCTTATTCTGTTCTCCATTAAAGTATAATATTTTGCACACTCCCCCTTTGTTTTTTGCCTAAAATAAAAGTATTCACACTTTCCGAGGCAATGGATTTGTCAAAATAAAAGTTTTCAGACTTTCCGAGAGGATGGATTGCTTTAAATAAAAGTTTTCAAGCTTTCTGAGATGATGGATTGGATAAAATAAAAATATTCAAGCATTCCGAGACGATGGATTTAATAAAATAAAAGTTTTCAGACAATCCGAGAGATAGGATTGACCAAAATAAAAGTATTTAAGCATTCCGAGAGATCAAATTGGGCAGAATAAATCATTTTCAGACAATTAGGCATCGGTTTTAGGCAAATAAGTTCTTTTTGTAATGTCTTTGGTTGTGTTTTGCAGTAAATATATTGTGGCAGTTAAACGCCTTAATATTTGGCTTCTAAGTTATTTATTAAGCCGTGCACTGCATCAATTATGCCTTAAATAGGTGATGACAATATGATTTTGAAACATATTTTGTGTGAAATGTTTTGGGTGTATCGATAAATTTGTTATTTTTGTCGAAATCTGATTTTAGGCTGTTAATCTAAATTCAGCAATATCTCATATTTAGGAACAGAAAACATAATCTTCTATTACCACGAAAATATCTCCAAAAAAATATACATTATGCAGATTAAAACATTAGCCTACACAAATTTGCTCAAGCTGGAACTTCCCGCATTGGCAACCAAAGTAATAACAATTATAGAAAAGCACAATCCTGAGAAGTTGAGGATAAAAGAACTATATGATATGCTTGTGGCTCAAACGCCTAACATCAATATCCTAAATCAGAAGTTTGGTGCACACCCATTAACGCAAGAAATAAAGTCTGCACGAAAAATGTGTTACCTATATGCCCAAAGTATCACTTACTTTATGCGGGCGGAGATGAAGCGAAATGCAGACAATCACACTCGTGAACTATTGAATGCAGCAGCATTGGCTAAAGACTATCTGCATAGATTGGTGCGTAGCGAAAACGAGAGCGTGATGCTTAAAAGGGTTGCTGGTTTTTTTATGGCATATGATAATGATGTGGTGATACAAACCACGTTCAAAGACGCCCGTCTTACAAGAGATATTGAAAACTTGCGAAGCTCACATGTTCATTTAATTGATCTTTTAAGTAAACGATTGAAATCCATCTCCGAAAGACCTCAACTAAAGACGAAAGAAATTAACGCTCCTGTCATCAAAGCATTGAAGAGCATGTTTATGCAAATAGAGGTGGCATACATGCAGCACAATGATTTAAATTATGTACCCCTGATTAACGAGCTGAACGAAACTATCATGGAACATAAAAACGTGATGAAAAGACGGATGCTTCATAATAAAAGGAAGGCTAAGGCTAAAGAAGCAATTGCAGCCGCTAATGAATCTAAAAAGACCGTTGTACCATACAGATCGAGGGTGCAAGCACCAAGTGTTAAACCACCTCAGGGGTATGACCTAATAAACAAATTGAAGCAACAGTTGCAGTTTGATAAAACTGACGTGTCATCTCAAAAGCTGTATGTGCTGCCACTTGAGGAGGATGATTCTTGATTGTCTCACAATTTTTTTCACGCAAAGGCGCAAAGACGCAAAGTTTCTAAAGATGAGCTATATATTTTATTTCCACTCCCCTTCGTTTGTAACGAAGGGTAAATGGTTGTGCGTTTGTAACGCAAAAAGGTTTGCTTGCGCTTATAGGCCCGAAGGGCTGTCATATTTCAGCCCAAGGAGTAAGCCTTGGGTTACCAGATCAGTAGTAGGGTGTGAGGGCTGGAAGCCTGACATAAATAATAAAGCCCCAATATGTTATAAGAAAAAACAATTGATAGTAAGTCCTCCAAACCTTAGTAACATTGCAATAATTCTACCTCTAACCTTATTACCTTGTTTTTGAAATGAGAGGGTTCTTTAACTTTATGTTTTTTCAAAGAACATCGGTACAGGCCGTTCGAAACGAGGGCTGTAAAATATTTGTGCCTTTGCGAGAGTTCTTTGGGTGAAAAAACTACCCTGTTTCCAGTATGTCTGCAATTCCATCCCATAAAACCACTCAATTCAAATTCAAAAATTTATTTTATCCATTATGTGTTGTACAACATAAAAGATTATTGTGCCGTCTTGTACTTACTTATTACATTTGCTTCGTAACAGTACAGTACAGTTTAAAATCATTATGGAGTCAGAGTTAACAGGAAAGGGAACAAAGGTTCAGCAATTATCAGATTATATTCAAGAGATTATTGCGCTAAACAACCTAAAATCGGGAGATAGTCTTCCTTCTATTAATCAATTAACTAAAAAGTTTGGTGTTTCGAGAGACACGGTTTTTAAATCCTTTTTGGACTTAAAGAGTCGTGGTGCTATTGATTCAATACATGGTAAAAGCTATATTGTAGCTTCGCACACCAAAAATATATTATTGAGTCCGCTCTGAAAACCTCTTTTTCTCAAATTGCTGAAAAAAGCGATT
>CAZUHZ010000149.1:0-5244 GCA_964620895.1 uncultured Dysgonomonadaceae bacterium
TGCAGTCAGAAACGATAGAGTGTTCTCTGTTAACGCTGTGCGCTACCCATTTTAAGATACATCCACTCCAATTTACCTAATAGTTGCTGTAGGAAAGGACGAAATGTTTTATTTTGAAGCATCCTCAAGGTACAAAATAGCGTATAGTAAAAGAAAACATGGATGCATGCTACAGACAATAGCAATAATACTCTCTTTTAATCCTATTCATGGTAAATATATTCAATTATTGGCATAGCACATTGAGCCTATTGCTCGCATTGTGCATAATTCAACACTGTTGCTATTGCTGATATTCGTATTATGTATTTACTAACAAACAACGGAAAATGCAGACTTGGAAACGCAATGCCCTCTCTGCGTTCAAAAAGGAGATAGCAGTAAAGGGGAATATGAATACATGTTATAGAGAACAATAAAATAAACACCCCTAAAAGTAAATCAATCCACAAAAAAAGGATACCCAATCAAGGATATCCTTTTTATATAATATAATTTCTATTTTACAAATAGATTATTTCAAGTTCTCGTTAACAGTGTGCCATTGGTCAACTGCTGGGAGGATGCCCATCTCGATAACCTCATCACGTAGTTTTGTTAAGTGGTTGTAGCTATCTGTCAATGCTTGTACTTCTTCTTCTGTTCCTTTTACAGGAGCATAAGTAACACCATCTTTAGTGATAGATGTTTCCATAGCCATCATAATGTGGTTGTAGTCGCCACTATTTACATAGCAACCAGAAGGCCAACGGAAAGCTTCGCCACCCATTGCTGCACGAATCATTTCAACTGATACGTAAGAAGGGCTTTGGAAAGATGAACGTCCACGAAGTTTGATAATATTGCCACCACCTTTGGTTACTCTTACTTTTAGAGCATTCCACTCTTCGGTAGTCAATTCTGGAGTGCCTATAATGTCTGTCAATGGTTTGCCGTTTACTTTTGCAGTTGACGCAAAAACAGCCATTTGCTCGCCATGACCACCGTAAGTACGTGTGTTTGTAACTTCGCTTTGTTTAATGCCGAAATGTTTTGCTAATTCGTTTTGCAAGCGAGTGCTGTCTAGCGCAGCCAAAGTAGTTACTTGTGTTGGTTTCAAACCACCATGAATTAATGCTACCAACCCAGTAATATCTGCTGGGTTGAAGATAACTGTTAAGTGCTTCAAATCGGGGCAATAAGCTTTGATATCTTTACCTAATTGTGCTGCAATCTCAGCGTTACCTTTCAAAAGGTCTTCGCGTGTCATGCCATCTTTACGTGGTGCACCCCCCGAGGAAATCATATATTTTGTGTCTGTGAAAGCTTCCTCTACACTTGTTGTGAATGTAAAGTTCTGTCCTTCAAAACCACAATGTGCCATCTCTTCTGCTACACCTTCCAAGCCAAGAGCAAATGGATCGTATAAGCAAATATTAGGAGTTAGACGCATCATAGCAGCAGTTTGAGCCATGTTTGAGCCAATCATACCTGCAGCTCCTACAATTGTAAGTTTGTCGTTTGTCAAAAAATTCATAATAAATTTATTTTATAGAGTTTATTTTTATTCTATCGCTATTTAGACATCAAATTTAGACATTCTTATCTAGATTTTCACAATAGAAATCTCCAATTAATCTAAATTTTTAGAATTAATAGGGAAAATAAAAGATGGATTGGCGAGTTGTAAGTGGTGAACTATAAGATGCTAGACACAGACGCAAATCATTGCGTCTCTACTTCATACCTCAAATCACACACCAGACCCTCATACCACACACCTCACACCACATCTCCTAACTCATACCACATGCCTCATACCACATACCTCATACCACATACCACATACCTCACACCTCATTTCCTACAACAAGCTCCACGATACAGTAAGCCCTGCCATAACAATAGAAACCATGCTCATTAGTTTAATTAAAATATTGAGAGAAGGTCCCGAAGTGTCTTTAAATGGGTCGCCCACGGTATCTCCTACCACAGTTGCATTGTGCGTATCGCTTCCTTTGCCACCATAGTTGTCCATTTCTACATATTTTTTAGCATTGTCCCATGCTCCACCAGCATTTGCCATAAATATGGCGAGCACAAAACCTGAGCCCAATCCACCTGTCAACAGCCCCATCACACCCGCAACTCCAAGAAAAAGACCTACTGCTATAGGGATAGCAATGGCTAGTAAAGAAGGCAGCAACATTTCGCGCTGAGCACTTTTGGTAGATATCTCAACACAACGTGCATAATCGGGGGTTCCTGTACCATCTAAAATGCCTACTATATCTCTAAACTGTCTGCGAACTTCCTCCACCATCTCTTGAGCTGCTCTGCCCACCGCATTCATAGTGAGCCCACAAAACAGAAATGCCATCATTGAACCTAAAAATACACCTACAATTACTTTCGGATTCATCAGTGTTACTTGATAGTAGTTCATAAAGTCGGCAAAATTGGCATCAGCAGTGTTCATTGTGTGTCCGTCAGCAAATATTAATACTTGCTGTCCCAACCGCATTAGCCCTATCTTAATCTCTTCGATGTATGAAGCCAATAGAGCAAGTCCTGTTAGTGCAGCCGAACCAATAGCAAAGCCTTTTCCTGTAGCGGCCGTAGTGTTGCCCAATGAGTCGAGAGCATCGGTGCGTTCTCTCACCTCAGGTCCTAAACCACTCATCTCTGCATTGCCTCCTGCATTGTCGGCAATGGGTCCGTAAGCGTCTGTTGCCAATGTAATTCCTAGTGTAGATAACATACCCACAGCTGCAATACCTATTCCGTAGAGCCCCATGCTAAGGTTTGCACCACTCACTAAATTAAGCGTGTCGAAATTGATGGCACACAAGTAAGAAAAAATAATGGCAAGAGATATTGCCAACACTGGAATAAATGTAGATATAAGCCCTGTACCAATTCCTGAAATTATGACAGTAGCCGGACCTGTTGCACCACTTCGTGCAATCTTTCTAGTAGGACTAAAAGAGTGAGAAGTATAATACTCTGTTCCCTGACCAATAACGATACCAGCCAACAAACCAGATATTACTGAGAAAGACAATCCAATCCAGTTTTCGAAGCCTAATGCATATAATATACCAAAAGTGGAAATAGCAATAAGAAAAGCACTTGTGTTTACCCCTTTGTTGAGTGCACTCATTAGCTGCTTCATATTGGCATCATCTTTGGTTTTTACCAAATAGATTCCAAATATAGAAAGGAACACACCCACTGCAGCAATAATCATTGGGGCAAACACTGCATTTTTCTGCATTAAAGGGTTTGCTACGAAAGCCGAAGCTCCCAATGCTGCTGTTGCTAAAATAGACCCACAATACGACTCGTAAAGGTCGGCACCCATACCAGCCACATCGCCAACGTTGTCGCCTACATTATCTGCAATGGTTGCAGGATTTCGTGCGTCGTCTTCCGGAATTCCAGCTTCAACCTTTCCTACCAAGTCTGCACCAACATCTGCCGCTTTAGTATATATACCCCCGCCAACACGCGCAAAAAGCGCTTGCGTGGACGCTCCCATACCAAATGTGAGCATGGTGGTAGTTATCATAATCATTTTGTAAGATGCATCGGCACCATCAACAAAATAATCGAGAATAATGTACCACACCGAAATATCAAGCAATGCCAAACCAACAACAACAAGTCCCATAACGGCTCCCGACCTAAAGGCTAGTTGCAAGCCTTTGTTGAGTGAGTGACGTGCTGCATTGGCAGTACGCGCTGAAGCGTACGTTGCAGTTTTCATGCCAAAAAATCCAGCTAAACCTGAAAAGAAGCCTCCCGATAAAAAGGCAAAAGGAACCCAGTTGTTTTGCAAGCCAAAATAAGCCATTACTGCAAATACTAGTGCCATTACTACAAACACAATTGTCACAACTTTATATTGCTGTTTGAGGTATGACATGGCACCTTCACGCACATACTGAGCTATTTTTATCATCTGATTGGTGCCTTCACTCTCCTTCATCATGCTTCTGAAGAAATAATAGGCGAAAAATAATGCCACTAGTGATGCTAAGGGAACTAAATAGAAAAGATTCATACTATCAACATTTAATTAAGTTTTAACAATAATGAATTAATTTGATGCAAATATGCAACTTTTTTTCATAAACTAAAACTATATTGTGATAATTGAACTCTCAAAAATGTCAAAATGATGACTTTTGTATATAAACCTAGGTTTTAACAATATAGCCATTGGTGAAAATACTTCAGCACATGGCAACATGTTTAATAGATATCTCCGAAAGCAAATATTGTGGGCAACATACCTAACAGCTATCACTTTGTTTATAAATGTCTTTCACACAGCAACTGTTTCAATTTTTTTATCTAAATTTACAGCAGATTTATCATTATATGCTATGTGAAAATTTCATTTTGATACTTTACAGATAGAAGAAGGGGAATTATCCTGAACTTAAGCATATAGATGATGCAAAAGCCGATTTGAAATCTGCTTTAAAAAAACTACAGGAATAAAAAAACTGTAAAGGATTTAAAGACTATTCGTGATTTAATATGGAAAAACAGAAATTTTACACCAATAGGGAAGAAAAAGCAAACTATCTAACCCATGCATTTGGAGTGTTGATGGCAATTGTAGGCACTTATATCTTAGTTGCCAAGGCTTCTGATGCTAACAACAGTTGGGCAATATTGGCACACTCTATATTTGGATTTGGAATGTTGGTCTGTATGCTTTCGTCCACCATCTATCACTATGTGCAAGAACCAAAAACAAAAAGAATACTCCGTCACTTCGATCATGCCAGCATCTATGTATTGATTGCTGCTAGCTACTCTCCGTTTTCGCTGATACTGCTACGGCAAGAAGGTATGTGGGGATGGTCACTTTTTATTATAGTGTGGCTCATTGCACTAGTTGGAATAGGTTTTAATTTCAGACCTATTAAAAAGAATAGCCACATAAAAACAGCGTCGTATGTGTTGATGGGAATGACTGTGCTAATTGCAATCAAACCTACAATTAGGGTGGCAATAGAGAATGATTGCCTTCCTGTATTATATTGGCTAGCAGCTGGAGGCGTGTTCTACATTATCGGCTCGGTTGTGTATGCATTGGCAAAGAAGGAGTTT
The DNA here is from genome assembly GCA_964620895.1 of uncultured Dysgonomonadaceae bacterium. Taxonomy (GTDB): domain Bacteria; phylum Bacteroidota; class Bacteroidia; order Bacteroidales; family Dysgonomonadaceae; genus UBA2632. Next base: position 5,107 of record CAZUHZ010000149.1, read on the forward strand.
GTGCACACCGTGTTTCATCTATTTGTGTTGCTTGGACTGGGGAGTCATATTGTATCGGCTTATTTGATACCAGTTTAATTTAAAAACATAAAAAAATGGATGCCAAAGAAACTAATTTCTTTCGCATCCACTGTATAT
>CAZUHZ010000150.1:0-5243 GCA_964620895.1 uncultured Dysgonomonadaceae bacterium
CAACTATAAAACATCTGTATATCTAAGGTAAAAACGTTAATAAAGCGAGTTAATTACTTATACTGCTTTTGGTTTATTTTCTATATTCCAGAGTTCTATGTATTTTTGTACCATAATTACAAGAATATGGAAATAGCAGCATTGGTATCTGGAGGAGTGGATAGCTCAGTAGTTGTACATCAACTAAAAGAGCAAGGCTACAACCCAACAATATTTTATATAAAAATTGGGATGGAAGACGAACATGGTTTTGTGGACTGTCCTGCAGAAGAGGATATTGAAATTGTAACATACATCGCAAAAAAGTATGATTGCAAGTTAGAAATCGTATCGCTTCACGATGAGTATTGGGATAATGTAGTAAAATACACAATTGAAAACGTGAAGCGTGGGTTGACTCCTAACCCAGATATGATGTGCAATAAATTGATAAAGTTTGGAGTTTTCAATGAAAAATGGGGACATCAATTCGACAAAATAGCTACGGGGCACTATGCAACAACTACCGAAAAAGATGGACTCACCTGGCTCTCTACTGCGAAAGATAAAGTGAAAGACCAGACCTACTTTCTAGGACAAATAGATTATATGCAGGTATCTAAACTAATGTTCCCCATTGGGAGTATTGATAAAAAAGAGGTGAGAGAGATAGCAAAAAGGCAGCATTTGCCTTCGGCAACACGTAAAGACAGCCAAGGTATATGTTTTTTGGGTAAAGTAAACTACAACGATTTTATCAAACGATATCTAGGAGAGAAAAAAGGTCAGATTGTAGAACTCGAAACTGGAAATATTTTAGGAACTCACAAAGGATATTGGTTTCACACCATTGGTCAACGCAAAGGATTGGGACTGAGCGGTGGTCCTTGGTTTGTTATCAAAAAAGATATCAATCGCAACATTATCTATGTCTCCAAAGGATACGAAACTCAACATCAATATGGGCATGAAGTAAACCTTTCAGGATTCCAATTTATCACAAAAGATATATGGGGAGAGTTTGATGATGAGAAAGATATCACTTTCAAGATTCGACACACACCTGAATTTATCAAAGGACGAATTTCAAGACAAGGGGATTTATACAAAATAGTATCTGACGATAAAATACAAGGAATTGCTGCTGGTCAATTTGGAGTGGTATATGACACTGAAGAAAACATTTGTCTAGCAAGCGGAATGATTATTTAGCACAATCGGTATAAGAAGAGGCTAATAGCAAAGAAACAACTAATATAAAGAAGAGAAGATGTTTGATTTCAGCACCATCCAATTTGTAGATATCATCGAATTTATAGGAACCTTCGCATTTGCTATCAGTGGTATTCGCTTAGCATCGGCAAAAAGGTTCGACTTGTTTGGCGCCTTTGTTGTAGGATTGGTAACTGCTGTTGGCGGGGGCACTTTACGCGACTTGCTCTTGGGTGTGATGCCCTTTTGGATGGATAGTTCTATCTATTTGTGGTGTACCTTGTTTGCCTTGCTATTTGTGATAATCTTCCACAACCATTTAATACGCCTCGATAGTGCTTTCTTTGCTTTCGACAGCATTGGTCTTGCACTGTTTGTAGTGGTAGGAGCCGAAAAGACACTCAGCTTAGGCTTCTCTCCTTGGGTTGCAGTAACTATGGGAACTATGACTGGAGCAATTGGAGGAGTAATACGTGATGTGCTAATAAATGAAATTCCATTAATCTTCAGAAAGGAGATATATGCTCTGGCATGCGTTGTTGGGGGAATAGTTTTTGTATCACTTTACAAACTCACTGAGCTAAACATAATAGTTGTAGAGATAACTACTGCAGCAGTGGTTATACTTATTCGCTTTCTAGCAGTGAAATACAAATTGTCTTTGCCCGTTTTAAAAGGCGAGCGAAAAAACATTCTCCCACATTGAGAATCCTTCTTTTTTAAAGACACCATCTTTTCACTCACCCTCTTTTGTTTATGTATGAAATACATATTACAACAACCTACTAACGTTTATCGTAGAAATGGCATTAATCTCTCTGTTTTCATTTCGTTAGTGGTAGATTAGGCTTTTATGCCATTATCTTCATTTCCACCTTTGTGGATTTGGAATTTATGTCATTATTTTCATTTCCCCGAGCGTAGATTTTGAGTTTCATCTCATTTCCTAATTTCCACAGTGCTGGATTTGAGTTTTATAGCATCGTTGCCCAATCCTACAAGGTGGATTTGAATTATATGTCATGATTACGAAATCGTACACGGAAGATTTGAATTTCATAACATGATTGCCCTTTTGTAGGCGGGATTTGACTTTTATGTCACAAAGGTAGTTTTTGTTTGATGGGTATAATTTGAATTGAAGTAGATGTTGCAAACTGAAAGATGTTTGCATAAAGATACAACTCATTGTTTCTTGTAAAGGTGACTTTTTGATAGACATATTGTTTTGAGTGTAATTCATATTATCAACATAATTCTACCACTTGTAGCTACACAAGACACAAAACTAACCCACATTATTCATCACTCTTTTGTCAATATACGCCTTAACGCTTTATAGTCAGCTACTTGTTGACTTATTGCATTGTAAAACAAACACCCACTTTTGGGATAATGTTCGCTTTTATCTTTACGCATCTGCTTTGTTGCTAACTCCTTGAAATTGTGTCCTATACCAGCGGAGTTCGTCGCCTAGCATCTACGCAAAGCTAAAAACGTGAATAATACGGGCTAAGTAACAGAATAACGGGAGTTAATTCTTAATATATTACAATAAAAAAAGTTGACTTAGAGAAATCTCTTAATCAACTTTTTTATTGTGAAAGTCATCACTAATTCCAACCTTATTCCTAATACTACTCTATTTAATTGATAAATAATAGTATGCTATTTTTTCAAGTGTGGACTTTGTGAATACTTAGAATGATAAGTTATATTATCATCAATTTTTCTGTTCAATTTCAAACAACTTTTCACGCATCACATATCTTACTCCAGACTCATTAACGAAGCTATAAGTTAGATAAATCATTTTTGCGTGAGGGTCAAAAAAACTATCACCTAAGTCTATTACATTATTCTCTTCTCCAATAGTTACGGATAAATCCTCGTTTACTGTAAAGGTAAATGTTCTAGCAGCTATATTTTCATCTTCTTCAGATTCTGCTGCAAAAAAGACACGAGAAGTAAATTCACTAATAGGTTTAAGTTCTTTATCTCTAAACACAATCTGCGGATCACCTTCACTACCTTCAGGTTTTAACTGTCCAGTCATACGATATACACCAGTAAAATTGTTTTTCAATTGTATAGTATATAAGATTCGTGATAAATCTTTATTAACCTCATATTGAGATGTGCTTTTAATCAATAAGGGTATAACATAAGTTGTATCAGGTGACAAACCTTCAGGATTTACAAATATTGGCATCTTCACAAAAGGTTCACCAGCTTTGAGAGTAAGATTATATGATGGGATTTCAAATTGATCTGAATTTAATAATTTCACATATCTTGAAGTATCATCTGCAAATTCAGTGAAATTGTAATCATCAACTACCTCTTCGTCAAAAGCTATTTCAATCTTAACATCCTCATCTGGCATCCTAGACCCACCACAATATACAGATATAAAACCTTCGGTTTCAGCTCCTACAAATGGATGTTCAAACCGATGAATTACGTTTTCACTGTCAACTATATATATAATTTTTTTATATATCTCCGTTTCATTGTAGTCTGTCTCGCATGCTGTTATAATTGCAAATAAAGCAAATATGGAGAACATCTTTAAAAAATATTGTCTAATATATTTCATAATCTATGGTTTAATAATAATTACCATCCAGGGTTTTGCACTAAATTCGGATTTTTATCTATATCATGAGTAGGTATAGGAAAGAAATACAACCTTCTATCATAATTACGTCGAACGTTAGGTTCTTTAACACGAGTTCTTGTAAAGAATTGATTAGGCTGCGATTGTAAAGCTTCAACATTCATGCCCTCAAAGGGTTTAAACTCTTCTTCTAACCTTTTCCATCTTCTATTATCGTGCCAACGTCTTCCTTCTAAAGCAAATTCTATATAGCGCTCTTTGAGTATAATTTCTCTAAGCACGTCTTTATTTTGCACCTCCGCATCAGTTAAACCAGGAAGTCCTGCACGGTATCTTATAGGGTTGAAGTATTTTTTTATAGTTTCTGTATCTCTACTTATCGAAACACCTTCAATTGTATAAGTTTGCTCAAGCTCATTAAGTGCTTCAACATAATTTAAAAGAATTTCTGCGTACCTAATTCGCGCAAATGATTTTGATGAAACTCTTCCGAAGTAAAAGTTGTCATCTGGATGAGTATATTTTCTAAAAGTATAACCACTAACCAAACGGTCATCTACGTCAGCTCCAGTAATTGCACCTGCATTTCCATCTTTTGAATAGTTTACCCTAAAGTTAGTGTATGCACCACCAGCTGTTGTACTTAAACCGTCGAATACAGCTCCACTATACATAATTGTAGCATAAAAACGGTATTCTCTGTTTTTATACATATTAAATGTATTTGCTGGTATTAAATGATTCGAAAAAGTTTCATTCTCAGTAGAAAATCCTTCCTCTGAGTATTCATACTCTGGCAATATATATTTATCTATAGTGCCTCCATCCCTCATGTAATAAGAATCGATAAGTCTTTGTGGAGCATTTAAAGAATTCCATCCATATATAAACAGAGGATGTGTACCCTGCACAATTCTACTCATGGCTGGCTCCTCGCGGTCACCCCAAATGCACTCTGGATTTTTGTACATAACAGTTTCTCCATTAAACATATCTGCGTAGGAGTGGTAGGGATCAATACCACCAGCACCGTTTGGAAATTCAGCAGTTGGGATATTTGGTGGCAATTGTGGAGAATCTTCTTTTCTAGGTATAGTATGTAGTCTATAAACTCCTTTTTCGCCAAGTTCAATAACCTTTAAAGCTGCATATGCAGCTTCTGCCCATTTCTCATTATTGGGGGTTTGACTTATGAAGTGCTCCCCATCTATATTGGTCCAGTTTGAATAAAACTGTGAGTTTCCATTATATTGAGGACTAGCTGCATAAAGCTTCACGCGTGAAATCAAAGATAAAGCAGTTCCTTTGGTAGGTCGCATCCAAAATGATGTTAGTTGTTTTTCGGGTAAAATTTCTGCAGCATCTTTAAAGTCTTTTACTATATACTCAACACACTCATCATATGTATTTCTTGGCAAAGCAAGTTCTTCAG
>CAZUHZ010000151.1:0-5229 GCA_964620895.1 uncultured Dysgonomonadaceae bacterium
CTAGCGCCTATAATTATGAAGCATAATCCCTGAGGGATGTAATATTTGTAGCAAGGGGTGTAAACCCCTTGATTGATGAGCAAACCATCATCATAACCCCGTATGGGGTGGCATTCTTCATCGTTTAAAAAATTAAAGTAGGAGTAATTTCGCTATCGCGACACACGGGTTACAAACCCGCGCGAGCGAGTAGTGGCGCACCTATTTAGTGCTAATACAATCAGTCTAGTCTTTAGGCAAGATAGGCAATTGGTCAATTATTGTGCCAACCCGCTGTCGCACTTTTTTCGCCATCCAGTAGAATAAATAGCATCATACATATCAGCCAAGTTTGCCCGTCTTTGTAAATTTATCAAAAGTAAAAATAAACATCGTGCCTAAGAACAATGCTACCAAATATAACACTACCCCAATAAAGTCTAAAGAAAGGTAACTTGATGCTATACTCAAAAAGAAGACATATACCCCCAAAATAAGCGCTAATAAGAGTCTTCGCATATTATCGAAAGTGATTTTCTGTTCGCATTTTGGGCAATCCCATTCAGACCAAATTGTTTTAAATGATAATCTTTTCACGTATCCTATCTTTGAATATCTATATCCACAGTGTGGGCAGGTTCTTGGTTTCATAATTTCTGCATATTTTAAGTTAGAGGTGTAGCTTAGGGGACTTGTGATATCAAGATTAGTCTAAAAGGTTGTGTTTTTTGATAATATCCCAAAAAGTATCGGGTAGATAAATATTGTCAACAGAAGTGCCTTCCGAAAAAAGAGGAGCCATCTCTTCTTCTGCGAAACCAGCTATACCACAGCCAATTCTTGTAACCAAAAACTTAAGATTAGGGTTTTGTTTTGCAAACTCAATAAACTCATCTACATAAGGTTTTATCTCTGCTACACCTCCATGCATGGTGGGTATGCCGTACGATTGTCCTTGCAATCCTACACCTTGTCCCCAAATGGCACCAAACTTATTTGCTGCAATAGCAGCAGCTCCGCCACCGTGACTACCTTGTAGGTTACTACCGAAAACAAAGATTTCACTCTCTTTTAGTTCTGTTATTCTATTAGGTGCAATTCGTTCTTTTATAGTCATAAGTATGTGTGTGTTTAAAATGTTAGTAGTAGTTCTACACTTAGTTTATTAGAGTGCATCACATCAGTAGTGAAGATGTCTATATCGTTTCTAGTATTGTAAAATTCATAATCAATACGAACTAAAGAGCCAAAAGGAGCATCAGTAAAGCTAAACCCTAAGCCTAATGTTAATCTGTTTACATCAATATCGTTATCGGTTTTATTTCTACCCATAGCATCCCATCGTGCAGCAGTTATCATGTTTTTAAATACCTTTGTGTTTTGTAGTGGAAACCAATATGCTCCTTGCAAATATGCTCCTGTTAGTTTTTCGTCGGTTGCTTTGTTTTTCCGATACATTACTTCTGTTTCCACTTTCCAATTGTTGGCTTGGTAGCGCAAGTCTGCCCCATATATCATAAAGTCTAGCAGGTCGCTTTTGGGCAATTTATACAACTTGGCAGTAGTGCGAAAGCCTTTCATGTTACCAATCCGAAGTCGGGTAGCGAAGGATGGGCTGTCTGTCCAAACGGGGTTGTTTATGGTGTTGCCGTTAAAGACCGCTGCATCTATACCCACAGGGAAATTGCTGATTTGAAAATCGTATGCTGCCGATACTCCAATGTCGCGTGTGCCGAAGGTGAAATACTTTCCAATAAATGGACGATTGGCAAACATCACACTTCCTGGACTAGTTGTGTATGGATTGTGAACAGGAATGCCTGATTGTCCTATTTTAAAGGTTAGTCCATTAATAGGGTTTATTGCACTATATAAATCTAATACACTAAACTTGCCTTCATTGCTTAGTTCGGCCATAGCTCTGTAGCTGATAAAAGGAGTAACATCTCCTTGTATGCCAAGGCGTGAGTTGCGTACAGAAAAACGAGATAGTTTAGCTTGATTGGCATATTCAAATCTTGATTTAAACATACCATCGAATTCTATAGTGGGGGTGAACTCCCAATTGATGTTTGATTGGTTTTCTTGTGCAGTTAAAAGTGTAAGAGCACAAAAAATGACTGCTAAAGCAGTGGTTATTCGTTTCATGTGGTATTATTAAAATTAGAAGTACACCCGGCGAGAATCGAACTCGCATCGTCGGAACCGGAATCCGATATTCTATCCATTGAACTACGGGTGCAAATTATTTACAAATATAAAAAAAAGATTATTAGTAAACGAAAGTTGATTTATTCCACGATAAATCAATCGTCTCTTTTATTAGGTAAGGCTTTATCGTTATAGAGTCTTGTGCAGACAGATGATTGTTTATGTCAAGCTTAACTTGCAGGTCGCTGCCTCCATCCTTAAACTGAAATTGAAGTGGATACATATCTATTTTTGATATTGCCCATTTAAACTCGGGTGTTTCCAGTTTTGTTGAATCAAAGAATGTGTAATAAGGTATTTCGGGTAGCAAACTGCTTTTTTCAACCTCTTCCCACTCGCTAGTAAAAAATTGGATATTGCTATTGCATACAGTGCTGCAAACTGTTTTAATTAGAGCTATTATCTTTGTTTTATTTACCAAAGGTAATATTTTTATTTGCATAGTGCCCACTTCTGATGTTTTTAGCGATAGAAACGTATCGGTGTAGTCCAATCTCTCTATTTCGCCCAAGGCGTAGGGTATCACTGATAATGATGAGTCAACTAACAGCATTGTTTTGTTGGCTTCCGAAAAAGCGGGTAAATATTCGCTAGGCATACTTTTGAAAAGCTCGTTCATTGTTTGTCCAGAGCTCAAAAGAGTGATGCTGCTTAAAAGAAATAATATAATATAACGTTTCATCTGTTTTGTTTAGTGTGTAAGTATGCCTATTTGTTTAGAATCTATGGTTGGTGTGCCACCTTCTGTTCCTTCCAGCACTTCTAGTTTAAGGTAACGTGCGGTTTGCACTTCATCAAAATGAATGAATTGTGGAACAGGATTGTTTTTGATGTTGCCAAACTCTCGGTTTTTAGAAGGTTCACTCCATTCTTTTCCGTCTGTGCTAAGAAGGAAGCGATATTTAAAAGCCATTTCTGCTTTATCGTCAGGATTATAGGTGAAGCCCTTAACTGTAATATCTTCTCCAATCATGTCAATAGTAAGAGGATTGGTCTCTATTACATTTGCCCATTCACCATCTATATGATTGAGTTCTATTAAACTTCCTTCTTTGTTGAATGGTGCGGCATAGTATGCGCCGATTTTATTAATGTTACTGTTAGAGCGAGTTTCAGTTATCGTTACACGAATCTTCTCTGGCGATACATCATCAAAACGCAACAAACGTTTGTATCCAATGGTAGTTCCTTCTGCAAGTTTTGTCCAACTACCATCTATTAATCCTTCCACTTTAAATACTTCTACTCGTTGTCCTTTTAGTATATCTTCTTGTAAAAGAACGGTGTTGATTGTTTCACCCTCTTTAATCTTATATTCTTTATAATCACCATTATCAGCTCTCCAATATGAATGAGATTCATCCATTTTATTATCGGCAAAAGTTTGCTCTATATATTGTCCAAACTCCTTTAGCCTAGCAACATCTACTTCGTGTATTAAGCCACGGGTATCGGGTGGTATATTGAGTAGCAATACCGAGTTCATTCCTACCGACTGGAAGTATATGTTTACCAACTCCTCCAATGTTTTTACTTGTGCATCTTGCTCCGGGTGGTAGAACCATCCTGGACGAATTGAAACATCTACTTCTGATGGATACCAATAGATAGAGTTTGCCTCTTCTATCAGTTTGCGACTTCCCAAATCTTTTGCAGTAGCAGATATTTCTAAACGTTTGTTTTCTTCTGCTGCATTTTCATGAATATCGGCATGTAGTGGAGTAACACTCCATTCAGTTTCTCTGCCTAATCCACTTTCATTTCCAACCCAGCGAACATCATCGCCCATTATTGCTTTCACAGCATTTGGTTGCAAGCTATCTATAACATGATAAAATGCTTTCCAATCATAAATTTGTTTTCTACCATTCGGACCTTCAGCATTAGCACCGTCAAACCATACCTCGTGAACTTCCCCATAATTACTTAGAAGTTCATTTAGCTGGTCAACAAATAGTTGATTGTATTTGGGCGAGTCGCCATAGCTTGGTGCATTTCTGTCCCATGGAGATAAATATACTCCAAACTTCATGTCATGTTTGTCTGCTGCATTTTTTAGTTCTCTCACCACATCACCACTGCCATCTCGCCAAGGAGAGTTTACTACCGAGTGTTCTGTGGTTTTTGTAGGCCACAAACAAAAGCCATCGTGATGTTTGGCAGTTAAAATTACCATCTTGAATCCACCTTCTTTTAGCGCAACTACCCATTGTTCAGCATTAAAGTCGGTTGGGTTGAATAGTGCAGGGTCTTCACTCCCATCTCCCCATTCGCGACCTGTAAAAGTGTTTATTCCAAAATGGATAAAAGCAGTTAATTCCAATTGCTGCCATTCATATTGTTGTTTGGTAGGTATTAGCCTAGCAGCAAGTTTTAGTTTTTGCTCTGGGGTTAACTTTTCGTTAAATACAATTTCTTTTTCAATATAGCCTTTCTGTTGTGTGCAAGCAGCACCAATGAACAACAATATCAATGATAGTAAGAAAGTGAAACGTTTCATCTTTTATTCTTTTAGTGAATAGTCTTTGGTCTTTAGGTAAGACTTAATAGCAAAGTTAATTCGTTTATTGTAAGATACAAAAAAGTCGCACAAATAATGCGACTTTTATAAATAGATGTTATGTAATATAGAGGGGATTTAGTTTATTCTTCCTTCCATTTAATATTACATCCCATACTTGGTTTTTGATCTGGATTTACTTTTTCTCCAGCAATTATAGCATCTAAAGCTGCAGATAAATCCTTACCTGTGGGTTCTCCTTTATTGGGGCGCGTATTATCAAACTGTCCCCTATATACACATTTCAAGTTTGTATCAAAAACAAAAAGATCAGGTGTACATTCTGCTTGATAAGCTTTTGCTACCTTTTGTGTTTCGTCATACAAGTAGGGAAAAGGATATTTTTCATCTTTAGCTACTTGTTTCATTTCGTCAGGCCCGTCTTGCGGATGAGTCTTCACATCGTTGCTGCTTATAGCTACAAATTGAACTCCTTTTGCTTGATATTTGTTTGCCACCTCTACCATTTTTGAATTTAT
>CAZUHZ010000152.1:0-5223 GCA_964620895.1 uncultured Dysgonomonadaceae bacterium
AGATTGTCTCAATCCCCTTGGAGGGCGACTTAGAACATAAAGATAGCATGGGCAATGTAACGGTAATTAAAGAAGGCGATGTGCAAGTGATGAGTGCTGGCACAGGCATTACCCATTCAGAGTACAATAAGAACAAAGACAAAGAGGTGAAGTTTCTTCAGATTTGGTTATTTCCAAATAAGAAAAATGTGACACCTCGATACGACCAAATATCTCTAAGAGACATTGCAAAAGAGAATGAGTTCTATCAAATTCTTTCACCCAGTAAAGAAGACCAAGGTGTTTGGATTCATCAAGATGCTTGGTTTCATATAGGGAAATTCACAAAAGGGAGTACAGACCAATATAAAATAAAAAAAGAGGGAAATGGTGTCTATGCCTTTGTTATTGAGGGAGATGTAGAGATTAATAATGTAAAACTATCCGAAAGAGATGGCATGGGTATTTGGGATACAGACAACATTGATGTGAAAGCAACAGAAAATGCTCGTGTACTATTGATGGAGGTGCCAATGGCAGTGTAATCTTTATCATTCAAACCCACAATTGAACGCTCAACCTTTACATATAATAGATGTAGGGTTGGGTGTTTTTTTTATCGTTTATTGATTCTACAAAAAAGAAGATATGTTCAGCGAATTTTAATGTGATATAAAGAGGAGTTTTGTATATTTGCCATACAAGTAAGATTCCACTCATTTCGTTTGCCCCAATAAGGACTAAATAAGTTGATTTTATAATTACTAATCGAATTATGAGTAAAAGCAAACTTCTTTCAGGCTCAATAGGTGTATTAGTTGGATACATTATAGATATCCTATCGAAGCCAAGTAATGTTTCGGTAGTTTTGAAGCCTATTGAAAGCATTAACCCACATTATTCAACACATAGTTGTTCAATATATATATATCAGCAGCTAATAATCAATGGTTTTAATAACTTATTACATTTTAAATATAAAGACTCATTTTTGGGCAATGTTCGCTTTTATCTTTACGCATCTGCTACGTTGCAATTTCCTTAAAATAGTGGCTATATCGGCTGAATTCGACGCCTTGCATCTACGCAAAGCTAAAAGCGTGCATAATACGGTTTGAAACTTATTTCTTTAGTTTTGTTTTTTCAATGGGCGGTATTGGTTGGATTTTGGGTAGCTTATTTCTAATAGTGTATTTGCTATTGTTCAATTTTATAGGAATCTGGATTAACAAGATAATGTTTAAGAACTGAATATGGAAAAGATTAAAATTACGTTGTTGATTGTCATAGGATTCACATTATTTTCTTGTCAATCAAAATTCAATTTACAATCAGATAAAGATCTCAATGAGGTGTTTACTAAAAATGAATTGAAAGAGATTGAGAAAATGATACACTATGTTGATGATAGAGTCATTGAAATAACAGGCAATCAAGATATTGAACAAGCTTATCATCAATTGTTAGACAAAATAGACAAAACAATGCAAGACAGCTCAAAGTTTCTTGTGCCTTTTGAGGAAGAGGAGAAATATCTATTCCTTGAAAGTTTAGACACTACAGTTTTTAATGCATTCTGGTATATGGGCAATCATATAAGAAAGACTGTATATAAAGACTCTATTTATCAAGATTTAGACAATTATAAATATTTAGATCTATGGCATAGAGGTAGATACAGTGATTACTTAGAGAAGATTGGAGAAAATGATGCGTATTACCAATCAGTGAAAGAAACCTTAGAATTTGCTGCTGGTTTAGCTCCTTCTATTGTAGCTTCATTTTTAAAAGTGCACAGCGAATTTGACTTTACCATTCCCAAAAATAGGCTGTGGGCTACTGTTTTCATATTAGCTATTGAAGAACCTCACGATAAAAAGATGGAGCGATATTTGAATCAAAAAGATCCAAATTAGCTATTTACATCTAATGAGGCACGTGTTGCTCTAACAGCAATAGAAAATTTATAATCTATTTTTTATCTCGATGTAAACTACTCTTAGTATCTTTGTAATATTACGAAAACAAGAGAACATGCGAATAATAACAATTAGTAGAGAGTTTGGTAGCGGCGGTAGGGAGCTTGGTAAGCAACTTGCCAATGAGTTGGGGTATGACTATTACGACAAACAAATCATTAGTGCCATTGCTTCAAACAAAGGGATGGACGAAGAGTATGTAGAGCGTACCATAGATCAACATAGATGGCAAAATGTACCGTTGACCTATTACCAGTCTGTTGCTGGATTGCCTGTTGATTCTACTCATACAGACCTGCTTTTGGAACGCAAACGTGTGATAGAAGAAATTGCAAAAAGAGGAAAGAACTGTGTTATAGTCGGAAGAAATGCCGATGTGCTACTCCAAGAATACAACCCTTTTAACATCTTTGTTTGTGCTGACATGGAAACCAAAATCCGTCGTTGTATGGAACGTGAAGATGACGAAAAGTGTAAGAGCATCAAAGATATTGAGCGAGAGATAAACCGTATAGATAAAAACCGTGCACAAACACGTGGTTTAATTACAAATAGTAGTTGGGGAGATAAATCTGAGTATCATCTTACGCTCAACACAAGTAGCTGGGATATAAAAGCGCTAACACAGGCAGTTGCTGAGTTTGTAAAACGTTGGTTCGAGAGTACCAATAAATGATAAAGCTATCCGACAGCTTTAATTACACAAAATTATTGCGCTACACGTTCCCAGCAGTCATTATGTTGGTGTTTACTTCCATATATGGTGTGGTTGATGGTTTTTTCGTATCCAATTTTGTTGGAAAAACACCCTTCGCTGCAGTCAACTTTATCATGCCTCTCATGATGATTTTAGGGAGTGTCGGTTTTATGTTTGGCACTGGAGGTAGTGCTTTAATTGCAAAAACTATTGGCGAAGGAGACAAGGAAAAGGCTAACAAGATATTCTCTCTTATTATTTATATATCGTTAGCTATCAGCATTGTTTTAACGGTTTTGGCTATTATCTTTATGCGACCCATCGCTTCAGCATTGGGCGCTGATGGGCAATTGCTTGAAGATAGTATTACTTACGGACGATTAGTGGCAATAGCAATTCCAGCTTTTGTTCTTCAAACAGAGTTTCAAATACTGTTTGCAACAGGCGAGAAGCCTAAGATTGGGCTATACATAACCATTGCTGCTGGTGTTACCAACATTGTACTCGATGCGCTATTCATTGTTGTGTTTTCTTGGGGATTGGTGGGAGCAGCGGTAGCAACAGCTCTCAGCTTGTGCGTTGGAGGTATTGTCCCCTTGTTCTTTTTCGCTCGGAAAAACAGCAGTCTTTTGCGACTCACTAAAACTAAATTTGACGGACATGCTCTGCTCAGAACCATTACCAATGGCTCTTCCGAATTTGTAAATCACATCTCAATGTCTATTGTTGGTGTTCTTTTCAATATGCAATTACTAAAATATGCAGGAGTTGACGGTGTTGCAGCTTATGGTGTGATAATGTATGTAAACATGATTTTCATATCAGTTTATCTCGGTTATGCTGTTGGAGTTGCACCCATTATCAGCTATCATTTTGGTGCACAAAACAGACATGAACTAAAAGGATTGGTCAAAAAGAGTGTTCTCATTATGGGAGGCTTTTCGCTTATCATGTTTGCTTTAGCACAATTTCTTGCAAAGCCCATGTCAATTGTTTTTGTTGGCTACGACCAAAGATTGATGGACATGACACAAAGAGCCCTATTTCTTTACGCCTTTTCGTTCCTTTTTTCAGGAGTTGGTATATTTGGCTCATCTTTCTTTACTGCCATGAACGATGGCTTAACATCGGCTCTTATTGCCTTTATGCGAACCCTTATATTCCAAACTGGTGCTGTTTTTCTATTCCCTCTCTTGTGGGGAGTAGATGGTATTTGGCTATCTGTGGTGCTGGCAGAGGCAATGGCACTTCTTGTTACAATCCTGTTTTTTATTGGCAATCGGCGTAAATATCATTATTGATGTAGCTAATGCCTGCTAAAAAACCTTGCTTTAAGTCTTTGATAAGAAAAGAGCTAAGATTAATTTGCCAAAGCATACAATTGTTAGCTACTCTTTCTTTGAAGCTTTTACCAATAAGATTATGCCGCCAATTATTGGCACCAATGCTGTTGCAATTCCTTCAAAAGACAAGTACAATCCATTATTAAGAATGGATAAAACACCCATAATAATTAATACCCAACCGATTATTTTCATGATGATGATTGTGAGAAAAAAATTAACTTGTTTAGCGTAAAAAGCTTACAGTCTTTTCCGCTAATAAATTGTAAAATACTGAACTTATTTGCAAAGAGGTAGGGCATAACTCACCTATTCCTACTATCAACTAGAGCTTGAAAATCAAAGCAATCATACGGCTCACGCAAGAAAGAATGGTGTGTGTGTTTGAGCAATAAAAATATATAATATCGCACAAACCAAGTAATTAATCAGTGTAGCAATTGAGTGTTTTTTGAAAAAACTAAACTGCACAAGAAGGCTTGTATAGAAGCAATGTAAACTTACTTTTTTTGGTAAGCTCTACATACTAAATCTCTTCATTTATTACCTCTTCCATCAATTCATTCAGCTCAACTTTTATTTTGTTAAATTGTTCTCTGCGAAACTCTTGCCCCGAAAGCCACGCTTTTCTAGGTAGTTCATCAATGTTTATGTCCCAATCAGGCATTTTGTTTAGTGGAATGTGAAAGTTGAAAACTCTGTCTTGATAATTGATCTCCACATCAATAGTAGCTTTTTCAGTTATTTCAACGTCATCACTGCAAGGTTCAACTAAAGATAAATAATGTTCAAATGGTCTCCATTTATCATCTTCTCTCATCAATTGTCCTGCTTTATCTTTTGTCTCTTTACTATATTTGTAATAGGGTATATAAGAAATTGTCACAGGCAATTCTTCGGGTCTGTTTTTGATTATAAAAGAGAGAAATTTATCTTTCATCTCATAAAACTCTATTTTGTCTTCCATATACCAATCACCTTCTTTAATTAAATGATCTGTTTGGTCGAACAATGTAAGTAGCTTAAACCACTTGTCTGTCATTTCATTACTCATACTAATTTCTTTTTAATCTGTTATTTTATGTCGCACGGTTTTACAACTAATTTAATAAGAAAACTATAAGCACTATTGCTCGTTTTACTGGGGCGTGACCTTTGCAGTAATTTACGGTGCTAATAGTTTGCTTATGGCAAATATA
Organism: uncultured Dysgonomonadaceae bacterium; assembly: GCA_964620895.1. Taxonomy (GTDB): domain Bacteria; phylum Bacteroidota; class Bacteroidia; order Bacteroidales; family Dysgonomonadaceae; genus UBA2632. Next base: position 5,198 of record CAZUHZ010000152.1, read on the forward strand.
CAAAAATCCTATTACAATGATACGAA
>CAZUHZ010000153.1:0-5149 GCA_964620895.1 uncultured Dysgonomonadaceae bacterium
AAAGGTGGACGCACATTTACATTTTCAGCCATGGTTGTTGTTGGAAATGAAGACGGAATTGTTGGTTGGGGGTTAGGAAAAGCAGGAGAGGTTACAACAGCAATTGCTAAAGGTGTTGAAGCTGCAAAAAAGAACTTGGTTGATGTTCCAGTTTATAAAGGAACTATTCCTCATGAACAAACCACTCGTTTTAGTGGTGCTGAAGTTTTCTTGAAACCAGCAGTTGAAGGTACTGGGGTGAAAGCTGGAGGTGCCATGCGTGCTGTTCTAGAGAGCGCAGGAGTTACAGATGTTTTAGCAAAATCTAAAGGATCATCTAATCCTCACAACCTTGTGAAAGCTACAATTGCAGCTCTTATGGAACTCAGAGATCCTATTGCAATATCTCGAATTAGAGGTATTGGTTTAGATAAAGTTTTTAACGGATAATTAAAAGGAAGATATCAATATGGCTAGAATAAAGATTAAACAGACAGCAAGCAGAATTGGGGCTCCTATAGATCAAAAAAGAACGTTAGACGCTTTAGGCTTAAAAAAGATGAATAAGATTGTTGAGCACGATGATACTGCAACAATTAGAGGAATGATTACTAAAGTTCAACACTTAGTAACTATAGTAGAATAAGAAATAAAGATAATAATACATTAGAAGATGAATTTATCGAATTTAAGACCAGCAAAAGGGTCTACAAAAACCCGTAAAAGAATTGGTCGAGGAGAAGGATCAGGCTACGGAGGAACTTCTACCAGAGGTCACAAAGGAGCGCAGTCTAGGTCAGGGTATTCAAGAAAAGCTGGTTTCGAAGGTGGGCAAATGCCTATTTACCGCCGACTACCAAAGTTTGGATTCACACCTTTGAAAAGAAAAGAGTATAAAGTAATTAATCTAGACAACTTGCAAGAGTTGGCAGACAATAAAAAAATTACTGATATAGATACAGAAGTTCTTATCAAAGCTGGTCTAATGTCTCCAAAACATTTAATTAAGATACTTGGTGATGGCACTTTAACCGCTAAGTTGGAAGTAAAAGCTCATGCTTTTTCTAAAACAGCAGAAGAAGCTATTAAAAATGCAGGTGGAACAGCTATAAAAATCCAATAAAATGAGATTTGTTAAAACAATTGAGAATATTTGGAAAATCGAAGATCTGCGAAAAAGACTTTTAACAACACTCTTTTTTATAGCTATCTATCGTTTTGGTTCGTTTGTAGTTTTACCAGGTGTTGACCCAGTACAATTGCAAGCATTGCAATCAAACGCTAGCTCTGGATTACTAGGTTTGTTAGATATGTTCTCGGGAGGAGCTTTTGCTAATGCATCAATTTTTGCATTGGGTATTATGCCTTATATTTCTGCTTCGATTGTAATGCAGTTGTTGGGTGTAGCTCTACCTTATTTTCAGAAGCTTCAAAGAGAAGGTGAAAGTGGTCGAACCAAAATGAATCAATATACTCGTTACTTAACAGTAATGATTTTGTTAGTACAAGGTCCTGCTTATATTTATGGAGCTCTTGGAAATGCAATACCCGGAGGTTTCTGGGATTGGATTTTACCAACTACCATTATTTTAGCTTCAGGGAGTATGTTTGTTTTATGGTTGGGTGAGCGTATTACTGATAAAGGAATAGGAAATGGTATCTCGTTTATTATTTTAATTGGTATAATTGCTCGATTACCACTTGCTTTAATTGGTGAGTTTGTGTCTAGATTAAAAGATTCAGGCGGGGGATTAATTGTATTTATGCTTGAAATAGTATTTTTACTATTTATCATTGCTGCTGCAATTATGTTGGTTCAGGGTGCAAGAAAAGTACCTGTTCAATATGCAAAACGTGTAGTTGGTAATAGACAATATGGTGGAGTGCGTCAGTATATTCCTTTGAAAGTGAATGCAGCTAACGTTATGCCTATTATATTTGCTCAAGCAATTATGTTTATACCTATCACTGTTGCAAATTTCACAGCAAGAGAAGGAGGTGGTTTTTTGTCAGCATTAATGGATCATACTAGTGTTTGGTATAATTTGCTATTTGCATTATTGATTATTGCATTTACTTATTTTTATACCGCAATAACTATTAATCCAACACAAATGGCTGAAGACCTCAAGCGTAACAATGGCTTTATTCCAGGTATTAAACCAGGAAAACGAACTGCAGAATATATTGATACTATAATGTCACGTATCACATTGCCAGGATCATTTTTTCTTGCATTAGTTGCTATTTTGCCAGCTTTCGCTAGTTTCTTTGGTGTAAGTGGTCAGTTTGCTCAATTTTTTGGAGGTACATCTCTATTAATTCTTGTAGGTGTTGTGTTAGATACTTTACAGCAAATAGAGAGTCACTTGCTCATGCGTCACTACGATGGGCTATTGAAATCGGGTAAGATTAAAGGTAGAACAGGTTCTATCGCAGCATATTAAAAAGCTATTTTAAAAACGATGAGTAATAATATGATCTATCTTAAAACCGACGAAGAAATTGAGCTAATGCGTGAAAGTAACCGCTTGGTGGGAATGACACATGGAGAATTATCCAAACACATTCGTCCAGGAATTACAACATTGCAGCTTGATAAAATAGCGGATGAGTTTATAAGAGATCATGGAGCTGTTCCTTCTTTTTTTGGCTATGGCGGTTTTCCAAACTCTATTTGTACCTCTGTGAATGAGCATGTTGTTCACGGTATTCCAAATAATACACCATTGAAAGAAGGTGATATTGTTTCGGTAGATATTGGTACAGTGAAGAATGGGTATAATGGCGACTCAGCTTATACATATTGTGTTGGTGAAGTTTCTGAAGAGATAAAAGAGTTGCTTAGAGTAACCCGCGAATCACTTTATATAGGCATAGAACAAGCTAAAGAAGACAACAGAATTGGAGATATCGGTAATGCTATTCAAACTTATTGCGAAAAACTTGGTTATTCTGTAGTAAGGGAGTTGGTAGGACATGGAATTGGTCGCAAAATGCATGAAGCTCCAGAAGTGCCAAATTATGGTAGGCGTGGAACAGGACCATTAATAAAAAATGGAATGTGTATTGCAATTGAACCAATGATAAATATGGGCAGTAAAAATGTTGTCTTCGAAAGTGATGGATGGACTGTACGAACCAAAGATCGTTATCCATCAGCCCACTTCGAGCATACCATTGCTATTAGAAATGGTAAGGCAGATATTTTGTCAACTTTTGAATTTATAAAAGATAATCTTTAAAACATCGTAAATATAATGGCTAAACAACCACCAATAGAACAAGACGGAGTAATTTTAGAAGCGTTGTCAAACGCTATGTTCCGAGTAGAATTAGAAAATGGACATGAGATAACAGCTCATATTTCAGGAAAAATGCGCATGCACTATATTCGCATCTTACCTGGAGATAGAGTAAGAGTAGAAATGTCACCTTATGATCTCTCTAAAGGGAGAATATCATTCAGATACAAATAAAATACAGATATGAAAGTAAGAGCATCCTTAAAAAAACGTACAGCTGACTGTCAAATAGTAAAAAGAAAAGGTCGTTTGTACATTATAAACAAGAAAAATCCTAAGTTTAAACAACGTCAAGGATAATATTATTATTTTTGTAAAAACAAACAGATAAATATATGGCTATAAGAATTGTAGGTGTCGATTTACCACAAAATAAGAGAGGCGAAGTAGCTTTGACTTATATTTATGGAATCGGTCGCAGCAGATCCATTAAGATTTTAGAAAAGGCAGAAGTTGATAGAGATATCAAAGTAAAAGACTGGGCAGACGATCAAGCAGCGCGTATTCGTGAAATAATTTCAGAGGAATACAAAGTAGAAGGTGATTTAAGATCAGAAGTACAACTTGATGTAAAGCGATTGATGGATATCGGTTGTTACCGTGGTATCAGACATCGTATTGGTTTACCTGTTCGTGGACAAAGCACAAAGAACAATGCTCGTACACGTAAAGGAAGAAAGAAAACAGTTGCAAACAAGAAAACAACTACCAAATAATAAAGTGATAAAGTAATATGGCAAAAAGAACTGTCGCAGCAAAAAAAAGAAATGTAAAAGTAAGTCCAGTTGGACAAGCCCACATACATTCATCATTTAACAACATTATTGTTTCGTTGACTAATGAAGACGGGCAAGTAATAAGTTGGTCATCTGCAGGTAAAATGGGTTTTAGAAGCTCAAAGAAAAACACACCTTATGCAGCTCAGATGGTGGCATCTGACTGTGCAAAAATTGCATTTGACTTAGGGTTACGTAAAGTTAAAGTTTACGTGAAAGGTCCAGGAAATGGACGTGAATCAGCAATAAGAACTATTCACGCATCAGGCATTGAAGTAATGGAGATTGTGGATGTTACACCATTACCACATAATGGTTGTCGTCCTCCTAAGAAAAGAAGAGTATAATCAGTAATTTAAGTTTCATTTAAAATTGAAACTTGAACTGTGATTTTAGATTACTTTATCACTTCTCGGTAATCGGCGGCTGCACAGTTTGGGATTCAGAAAAAGAATAATTTGTAAATAATGGCAAGATATATTGGTCCAAAGTCAAAAATCGCCCGTAGATTTGGCGAAGCTATTTTCGGTCCTGACAAGGTTCTATCAAAAAAGAACTATCCTCCAGGACAACATGGAAATACACGCAGAAGAAAAACTTCTGAATATGGTATTCAGTTGCGCGAGAAACAACGCGCAAAATACACTTATGGTGTTTTAGAAAAACAATTTCGCATTACATTTGAAAAAGCCTCTCGTAGTACTGGAATTACAGGTGAAGTTTTGCTTCAACTATTAGAGTCAAGACTAGATAATGTAGTATATAGATTAGGTATTGCACCAACACGTTCAGCTGCTCGTCAGTTAGTAACACATCGTCACATTTTTGTTGATGGAAAGTTGTTGGATATACCTTCATATAGTGTGCAACCTGGACAAATTGTTGGTGTGAGAGAAAAGTCTAAGTCATTGGAAGTTGTAAGCAATGCACTTGAAGGCTTTAATCACAGTAAATATCCTTGGTTGGAATGGGATTCAACTACTCTTAGTGGTAAATTGTTACATTGGCCAGAGAGAGGTGATATTCCAGAAAATATAAAAGAACAATTAATAGTAGAATTATATTCTAAATAAAGATTTAATGGCAATT
>CAZUHZ010000154.1:0-2871 GCA_964620895.1 uncultured Dysgonomonadaceae bacterium
GATTCTTCACAATATTTCCTATTTGCAACATAGAAGTGCCCAATCCTTGTGCTATCAGCCCACTAATTCCATTTTCGCGATAGCTGATACTTGCAAATCCTATCATTTGTGCAGAACATCCGATAACTGCAGCACCAGCCGCCAATCCATCCAAGCCTAGCATAAAAGCAATGGCAGCACTTGAAATAGGAGCTGTCAACGACAATCCCATAATGGTGGCTACCAAAACAGACATCACAAAAGGGTGTTGCTCTGTTGACCAATTGAGCAGAGCCCCAAGCGATTTCATAAATTCATTAATAGGAATCCCCACAAAAGCACCCACATAGTAACCCACCAACACTACAACCAATGGAACTATAATAATATCTACTTTTGTAACTTTATACAGGAGCTTACCAAATTCTACTGCAAGCAACGCTGTTACATAGCTTCCAACAGGACCACCAAGCCACCCACCAAATGCTCCCGCAAAAACTGCTGAAAACAAAACCAAAGGTGGTGCTTTTAAACTGTAGGCTACTGCTACACCTATTGCTGCTCCCACAATTTTTGAATCCATGGCAAATTGCCCCATCTCTACAAAAGAAGCTACGTGCAATTGTTGCCCCATTGTTTTTATAATCAACCCAATGAGCAGAGACGAAAAAAGCCCCAACGCCATATAGCTAAGAGCATCAACAAAGTACACCTTAGGAGAAAGAGAGATTCCTTTACTTTTAAGAAATTGCATCATCGTTTTTAATTATTGTTTGAGAGAAACAGACAATTTACTTTTTCTTTGCCAGCTTATCCTCTAGCATTATCAACTGGTCGCGCAATTGTGCAGCCTCTAGAAACTCCAATTTTTTAGCAGCAGCATTCATCTGTCTGCGTACTTTCTCTATCAGTTTTTTCAAGTCCTCTTTGCTATCACTATACACCTCGTTCAAAGCAGGCTCTGCCACATTGGCATAGAAATCTGGCTCGATGTACGCATCAGCTTCAGCAGTTTTAGCAAACTTGCCAAGCGACGAGTCGCCCATCACTTTACTTATTTGTGTAGGAGTAATGCCATGCTTAGTGTTGTATTCAATCTGCTTTTCTCTTCGCCTTTCGGTCTCTTCCATGGTTTTACGCATACTCTCTGTAATGCGGTCGGCATAAAATATAGCCCTCCCATTTACATTACGTGCTGCCCTTCCCACTGTTTGTGTAAGCGACCGATGAGAGCGCAAAAAGCCCTCTTTGTCAGCATCCAATATGGCAACTAGCGAAACTTGTGGTAGGTCTAATCCCTCGCGCAACAAATTCACCCCAATCAACACATCAAAAACACCATTCCTAAGGTCGTCCATTATCTTCACCCTATCCAATGTTTCCACATCAGAGTGGATATAATTACAACTCACACCATTGTCTGCCAAGTAGTCTGTAAGCTCCTCAGCCATTCGTTTGGTAAGGGTGGTTACCAATACCCTTTCATCCCTCTCTACACGCAGTTGTATCTCTTCCATCAAATCGTCAATCTGATTGAGTGTAGGACGCACATCGATGGGAGGATCGAGCAGACCTGTAGGTCTTATCAATTGGTCAACCACAATTCCCTCCGATTTCTCCAACTCATAGTCGGCAGGCGTGGCACTCAAAAATATAATCTCTGGTGTGATGGCTTCAAACTCTTCAAACTTAAGCGGACGGTTGTCTATTGCCGCTGGCAAACGGAAACCATATTCCACAAGATTTAGCTTTCGCGAGCGGTCGCCACCATACATTGCCCTTATCTGTGGAATGGTTACATGGCTCTCGTCAACCACGGTGAGGTAGTCATCGGGGAAGAAATCCAACAGACAGAAAGGTCGTGTGCCTGGCTCTCTACCATCAAAATAGCGCGAGTAGTTTTCAATACCCGAACAGTAGCCAATCTCTTTTATCATCTCCACATCAAAGGTAACCCTCTCGTTCAGCCTCTTAGCTTCAAGGGGCTTTCCTATCGATTTGAAAAACTCTACCTGCTTGCCAAGGTCAATCAATATCTCATCCACAGCTCTAAAAATGCGCTCTTTAGTAGTCACAAAAAGATTGGCAGGAAATATTCTGTAAGCATCCAACCGTTCAATTGTAATGCCTGTAAGCGGGTCTATACTTTCGATACTCTCTATTTCGTTGCCCCAGAAGATGGTGCGTATTATATAGTCGTGATAAGCCAAAAACACGTCCACCGTATCGCCTTTCACCCTAAAGTTGCCACGGCTAAACTCCACCTCGTTTCTCGAATAGAGACTCTCTACCAAGCTTCTTAAATATACATCACGATCGAGTTTCTTACCCACCTTTACTTCAATAATGGTGTCGTTGAAGTCTTCAGGATTGCCAATACCATAAATGCACGATACTGACGACACCACAATCACATCTTTCCGTCCAGAAAGAAGCGAAGAGGTAGCTGCAAGGCGCAGTTTCTCAATCTCTTGGTTGATAGATAGGTCTTTCTCTATGTATAGGTCGCGCCCTGGCAGGTATGCTTCAGGCTGATAGTAATCGTAGTACGATACATAATACTCAACAGCATTGTTGGGGAAAAAACTTTTAAACTCGCTGTAGAGCTGTGCAGCCAATGTTTTGTTGTGGCTCAGCACCAGCGTGGGCTTACCCATTTGCTGTATCACATTGGCTATTGTAAAGGTTTTGCCCGAGCCTGTCACCCCCAACAATGTTTGATAAGGCACATTGCCCTTTAGCCCCTCCACCAAAGCTTTTATAGCTTGTGGCTGGTCGCCAGTAGGCTTGTATTGCGAAGTTAATTCAAATGTCATATTAGTTAAAAAAACAATTGCTGTTGTCATTTGTTCGTAGCGGTCAACAGTTACCCCCTATTATTCACTTTTTTAG
>CAZUHZ010000154.1:2971-5117 GCA_964620895.1 uncultured Dysgonomonadaceae bacterium
CCGCTCAGCGACCTCCCTCTTATAATGTGCTGATAAACCTTTTACTATCAACTGTTCACACATACTATCAATAAAAGCATGTTGAACAATACAGATTTAGTGCCTGCAAGACGAGAGTAACACAGCATTTACCATTTTCCTGCAAAGACTATTTAAGGAGCCGTTGCATAAGGTTTAGTCTCGTAATAAGAAAATATTTTAAAATCAGCACTCAATTTTAGGTGTACAATATAACCTTTTATCTGATTCTCCTCCCCTCCATCGCTTTCAAATATTTTCTCAATAGGCACATTCACCTCATACGTATCGTTGCCCATCCTCTCATACTTCAACTGTGCCGCATCGGCTTCCAGTCGCAACAGATTTGCCCCCTCACTTGCCACTTGCCCCAACAGCTCGCCCAGCACCTCCTCGTTTGGCAAATTCGTTTTGCTGTTTAGCCTAGTCAATGTAGGAGTTACCTGCTCACTCACCCGCTCTTGCGACCTGACAGACAAGGCTGCAAAAAACCCATCCACAGCACTCTTTATATTCTCCAAATCACCCCCATCTATAGGCGTAGTTTGGCTCAGCATCTTCAGTCGCTTCTTTGCCTCACCAATATAGTCGCCCCCTATTTGTTGAGATGCCGCTTTATCCATATAGTCTGAGTAAGCCTCTGTTGTGTTTTCTTTCAACGACGATTGCCACAACAACGAGTCTAACCTACTCTTCACCTTGCGCTCATAAGGGCTTTCGGGATACTGCTCCAAAAAACTAGTAAACTCAATTATACTTTCAGAGTCCATCAAACTCTGCCATGCTTCCCACTCTCTGCTTTTCAACAATTGAATGCGCTCATAAGCCTCATCCGTATATTCCCCTTGCAGATACTCTTCCATATAAGCAAGATACCCATCAATGGTATTTTCGCGTTGAGCAACCTCCCACTTCGAGCGTTCTAGATTGGCATCTTTCACACTCTTGTTGTAAACATACAAACCTGCAACAAGCACCAAAGCCACTACAACAAGAGAGATCATTACAACTACCCTTTTACTGCTCTTCTCTTCGTTCAATAGCTCATAGTACGATTTATCCGAGCCAGACCTTCTATCCTCCCGCTGTTTTTTCCAAGCACTCTTATCAAAATTGGGTGCTCCTACAGCCTTTGCTCGCTCCTCCACTCTCTTTTGGGTAGCCTCCGCCTCCTCTTTCTCCTCAACATCAGATGCCAAGCCCTCTCCATCGGTGCCAACCTCCAAATCACCTCTCTGCACATCTTCTCCCTCTTCAGCTCGTTTTTCAGACAAAGGCACATCCACCTCATACTCACTGTTTAGCCTATCAGTGCAAGCTGCACAAAACAAACTCTCTTCTGTTTTATTATCGCCACACAAAGGACATTTTTTCGACATAAATGCAAATAGTTTTTAGTAGATTTATCGTTTAATGCAAAGATAGAAAATGATTTAACTTGATGCACTATTTGAGTAGAGTTTTGTGAGGGAGGGGGGGGATTTATATTAAAAGTAATTGTAACACCAACTTTTACAAATCAATCAACTGTCTCTACCTTTTTTTACTCTACATAAGAGCGTAAGAGCAAAGATATCAATCATTCATACCTTCGCCACAAAGTCCCCAACTTCTCACCAGATTTTACACCCTCGCCACACTGCGCAATCTGTTTGTTGTCAGATTTCATTCCTTCGTTACACTCAGCAACTTGCTTGTCGTCTTAATTCATACTTTCCTTGTACTTAGCAACCTGCTTGTTTGCAGATTTGATACCTTCGGACAGCAACAATACCCCCATAATTGTAAATTATATACCAAAACTAATTCTGTTTAGTCAACCAAACATTATTTTTTTATTTCCCCTGTCTGTTACATCTCCAAAGGCTGGATGAATAAGGTAGCCTGCATGCTCTTCCAGAGACGCCCTATAGGACGTCTGTACGGGTAGAATTCATTGCTTTGCCCATCGCTATCTATTTTATATGTCGATCACCGCTAGCGCTGGTCTCTGACCAGTGCTGTTGCTAATATAACGAGGCACAAGTCGGGAGACTTGCGCCAGCGACTGAAATAGTAATCAAGGGGTACAAGCACACCCCATTTATAATGCCACCCCTCGTGGGGTTTGGGTCAGCTCTCAGATGTT
>CAZUHZ010000155.1:0-5108 GCA_964620895.1 uncultured Dysgonomonadaceae bacterium
GCCAGACCATGTATTTGGTAATCTAAAAGTGGTCCATTAATCCAGCTATTCCAGTTGAATTATGGCCCACTGTTTTAATGCTATCCCAGGTATGAGAAAATCATATTTGGGAGGTAGAAAGGATGAAAAATATTATGGATAAATACACAATAATTAATTTAAAAAGGAAGGAAAATTCAAACAGAGAAATTGAAAGGATTACAGGGATTAACAGAAAAACAGTTGCAAAGTATTGGGACCTTTATATTAAGCAGTCAGAGCTATTAGAAGATTCGCATGAAGATATACCTGAAGTTCAGGAGGCAATCGTATCAGCGCCCAAATATGACTCATCTGGAAGGAGTTCACGCAAGTATACTGATGAGATGGATCAAAGACTAGACCAAATATTAGCCCAGGAGGATAAAAAAAATCGCTTGCTCGGGCCTCACAAACAAAAATTAACAAGATTACAAATTCACAACATTTTAAAAACAGATGGTTTTGACATTAGCTATTCCACAATAGCAGGAAAAATAAATGAGAAACTTAATAAAAGCAAAGAATGTTTTATCAAGCAATCATATGACCTAGGTGACCGCCTAGAATATGACTTTGGCGAAGTCAAATTGGTAATAAATGGTGAGCTAGGTAAATATTATATGGCAGTAGTATCGTCACCAGCAGCTGATTTTAGATGGGCCTTTCTGTATAAAAATCAAAAAAAGGAAGCTTTCATGGATTCCCATGTCCGTATATTTGAGATGGTTAATGGAGTATATAGGGAAGTAGTTTACGATAATATGAGAAATGTGGTTGCAAAATTTATTGGCAGAAATAAAAAGGAATTAAATGAAGATTTAATAAAAATGTCGATATATTATGGATACGATATTAATGTGACAAATTGCTTTAGTGGCAATGAAAAAGGGCATGTAGAAGGTAGTGTAAAAATAATTAGAAACCATGTTTTTGCTACCAATTATGAATTCCCCTCATTTGAAAGCGCACAGGAACATCTCTATAGTCAATTAATAAAGATGAATGTCAACAGTAAAATCAAGGAAGAAAAATTAAATTTACTTCCGTACAAACCAAAATTAGAGTTAGCCAATATGACAATAAATAATGTAAACAAATATAGCTTTATCCAGGTAGAAACTAACTTCTATTCAGTGCCAGAATATTTGGTTGGAAAGAGCGTTAGTGTGAAATCATATTTTGATAGAATCGTTATATATGCCAACAACAACAGGGTTTGCGAGCATAAAAAAATAGATGGCCGTAATGAATTAAGTATCAATATCAATCACTACTTAAAATCGTTACTCAGGAAGCCAGGAGCTATTAAAAACTCCGCTGCACTTAAAAGCACACCTAAGCTAAAGGCCATCTATGATAATCATTTTAACGTAAACCCTAAAAAATTCATAGAGATTTTACTCGATAACAAAGAAACCGATTTAGATTCGCTAATAAATATATTTGAAAAATATACTCAAATATCAGACATAGCACTTCCAGCCGATAACATCACTAAATCTACTGAAATGTTTACTGCTGCTAAATGTCAAATATTAAGATATGACGAATTATGCATCAAAGGAGGGACAAATCATGCAAATTAGAAAAATAGCTACTGAATTAAAATTACCCTATCTTAAAGAAAATTATCAAGCTTTAATTGATGAAGCAACACACACGAGAATGGAATATTCTGAATTTTTAGAAAGAATACTAGAAGAAGAATTATCATTGAGGAAAGAAAATGGAATTAACAGAAGGCTTAGGTATGCCAAGTTCCCAATAAAAAAATATCTAGAGGATTTTGATCGCACCAAATATGGACCTGAGTTTAAAAAAAAATTTGAAGAACTAGAAACGCTAAAATTTATAGAAAATAAGGAAAATATTATTCTAATTGGAACGCCAGGGGCTGGAAAAACTCATTATTCCATAGCCCTTGGAATTAAAGCTTGTTTACATGGAAATAATGTATTGTTTGTTTCCGTGCCGAACTTGATTATAGAATTAAAAGAAGCTATGAGTATGAATCAACTAAATGTATATAAAAGGAAGTTTGAAAAGTATGATTTGGTGGTGTTGGATGAATTAGGCTATATTTCTTTCGATAAGATAGGGTGTGAAATACTTTTCAACCTACTTTCAAACAGAAATGATAAAGGCTCAATAATTATAACCACAAACCTTGTATTTGAACGGTGGGATGAAATATTTAAAGACACAATGCTGACTGGAGCAATGGTAGATAGGGACTACTGATTAATTAGTGTTTTTTAATTCCATCATTTGACATCTAAAACTTTAGATTATATCTGAAGAATTTGCAAGATATTTTACTTTATTTTGATCTTTTTTAAGAATTTATGCGTTTATAATCTCGAAATGTCGAAATAAAAGCCAATAGTAAAATTGGGCAAAAGAAGACCTCGCCTTCTTCCACAGATTCATTGTCAGAACAATCATGTGAATTTGTGTTTCACTAGTTTCTTTCAATCTTGAGGTTAATCTGTTCATCCCGAAACATCGCTTTCCAGTTCCGAATTTTCCTTCTACCTCGTTTCGTTCACCAGATTCCATTCGCTCATCTCGGCATTGCTGTGCATATAACTCCTTATCCTTTGGTGGTCTTCCAAGCTTTGGACCGTTCATATGAATCCCGTGTAACTTGCAGTACTTTAGATTCTTTCTAGTTCGATATATTTTGTCTGCGAGGATTCGCTCTGGGTAAACTCCTGTTCTAGCTCTATACCGTTCTACAGTATCTTCCAGAGTAGTACTTTCGTTGTATGCATCCCAACCCAAACGTTCAATCCTCAAGTACCCGTCTACTACGCTTACTGCTAACTTTGCACCAAATTCAACTCTTGCATTTGCTTTACCTCTAACGATTGGACGCACCCATGGCTGGTGAATACTCACTATCCGGTCGTCAACCTTATTTGTTTTTGTTTCATACATCTGGTTTTGTTGTTCATATAGCTTTTTTATTATTTCGAGTTTTTGGAGTGATTTTGTTGATAAATTTTCTGTGCCAAGTTTTTCTATTGCTGCTAGATTACGTTTAACGTATCCAAGTTGTTTTCTTAGAGCCTTGCGGATAAGTGTTCTTGAAGGTCTACGATTTTTGGTAAAGTTCATATACTCCTTTTTTGCTATCCGTCGATACGTTCTTGGTCTTGGTTCAATGGACAATCTTTTCTTTTGTTGCTCATCAATAAGATCTTCAAGGCATTCTCTCCCTAGGTTCAGAAGCGAGACATCTGTTGGGAACGCAATGTCAGAGGGTACACAGGTAGCATCTAGTATCAGTGTTCCTTCGTTTGTTTTTTCATCGTTGTTTTCAGGATTGCAATATTCATTTTTTTTTGTAATATTTTCATCACCATTGTCTTCATGGTCAGGATTGTCAATGATGTAATCGTTTATCTCCGAAAGCATATCTGGTGTCATTCGTTTACGAAACAAAGTAAGAACGCTTGCTTCCATTGGCGGAATGTTTGTAAACGCATCAAGACCTATAAAATATTGCAAATACGGATTTTCTGTAATCATTTTTACAGTTTCTTCATCTGAAAGTCCCAGACTCTCTTTAATAATCAGTGTGCCTATTGCCATACGGGCTAGTTTTGGTGGACGGCCTGGTGTATCTACAGAAAAATTAGTAGCATACTTTTCCTCTACTAAATCCCACGGAACTAATTCTGACAATTTAATCCACCGATTATTTGGATCAAGGCCTGATAGCATCATAAAGTTTTCTGGAGTTTCAAATAAAGATATCTGAGGTGATTTTGGTATGTACATGATTTTCATCTCTCCTAAGTGCAAGGCTTTTGTGCATATTTGGACTTTTCGCTTGCACTTATTATACCATAAAACACCAGCAAATGCGATGGCTACGGGCTTTTTTAGTTAATCAGTAATCCCTAGGTAATAAACTTGGGCCACTTTTTTTAAAATTTAGAACCATATTTTATTACCCGATCTTTGAATTTATCTATCTGAGATAATTGGTTTAAAACCATAGACCAATTTCTAATTTTTCCAGCAGCCCATTTTTTGCTAAGTTCTGTAGCGCGTAAATAAAGTAATTTAAGCAATGCATCTTCATTTGCAAATGCCCCTTTTTTAGTTACTTTTCTAAAACTAGAATGGACAGCTTCAATCGGATTGGTAGTATACATTATTCTTCTGATATCACTTGGGTAGTCGTATAGCTGTTCTACATGTACGATATTTCTCTCCCACACGTCAACCGCTCCGGGATAATGGCTCCAGTCCTTTTTAAACTTTTCATATTCAACCTGATAGGCCTTAAATGAACTTGCTCCATAAAACTTTTTAAGTGCTTTTGTGAATTGCTTATAGTCCTTGCTTGGAACGTATTTTAAAGAGTTTCGAATCAAGTGAACAATGCATCTTTGAACTACTACATTTGGGAAAATAGCTTTAGCACCATCTTCAAGGCCAGATACACCATCCATACTGATAAAGAAAACATCTTCAACTCCACGAGATTTTATCTCATCAAATATTTGCATCCAACGGTTTTTACTTTCACTCTCATTTAACCAAATACCTAGTATGTCCTTACACCCATCGAATTTATAGCCCAAAATCGTGTATACAGCGTAGTCTTTTGCCTCATATTGATCTCGTATTGTCACATACATACAGTCTACAAAAACAAATGGATAGCACTTATTTAACGGTCTTTGTTGCCACTCTTCTATTTCTGGTAAGACACTGTCAGTTATGTCAGATATTTTTTCATGAGATATTGAAAAGCCATATATATCTTCGATAGTGGCACTAATGTCTCTTTGGCTCATTCCTTTTGCGTACATGGATATAACCTTATTCTCTATTGCCGAAACGTCTCTAGTCCGTTTAGGGATGAGTTGTGGCTCGAAGGAGGCATCACGATCTCTTGGTACATCTATTTCAATTTCTCCCATGGTGGTTTTAATTGATTTGTTGCCATAACCATTTCTTCTATTGTTAGTGTTTTTGAAGTCTTTGTTATTATTTTCATACCCTAAGTGATTATTCATCTCTCCTTGAAGCATAGCCTCAAATAATGGGCCAAAGACATCCTTTAAAGC
>CAZUHZ010000156.1:0-5077 GCA_964620895.1 uncultured Dysgonomonadaceae bacterium
CGTGTTTGTATTCCGATGGTTCTACCGCTCCTCTTAATCTATCGCATGCTTGCCAAAGTGTTTCTTCTATTGAGCGATTGTTGGTCTCTTTTTTTGCCATTTATATTTTATCGTTTGTTTCTGTTTATTGATGATTGTTTAATTTAACTACTAAAGTAAACATTTATTGTTGTAACTTAAAATAAAGAGTGTTCAAATATGATTTATCACACATCTTTAGAAATAGCTTTAATATGTAGTTTACTGCCATCTGGGCTCGGCTCAGTAATTACTTTAATATAATCACCCTCTTCAAGTTCTTTATCAACTACCATTTTCCAATGAATGGTTATCTCATCTGTTGTATTAATGGGTTGAAATTTTCCCCAATTTTTATCATCTATCTTTATAACACACCCTAATATCCAATCATTATCTTCAATTACTTTGTTTTGCCACAACTTTTTATTTTCCACTGCATCAGAATGGTTATCTATAAATTCTTTAAACCACATCAATATATCAAACAACAAATAGATAGTGCTTTTATACAAAAAATCTGAACTGTTATGTTGAAGGTATTCATCAACCCTCAATCTAAGCTCACCTTCACCATGAGAACCATCCTGTGTTATATTAATTAATCGATATAAATTTTCAGCTACCATAGGATGAATAAATTCTGAGACATGTATATAATCGTTGTGCTTATTGGCAAGAAAACGACTTGAACCATTAATCCAACCATTACGGTCTAGTATTTCTTTGGGTATGAGACCTATTTCACCAAGCCGAACAAATAATGATTCTATTATTTTTCTAATCGAAATGAGCAAATCTCTTGTCTTCTCAATGCGCTCTTTGTTTTCTAGGTCTTTAATTAAGGAAAAAACTCTTTCAAATTGGTTAGTGCCTATATACTTTTCGCTACAGATTTCTAGTATGTTATTGTACTGATGTTTTAGTTGAAAGTCGGATTGAGTTTTAGCTGCTTTCTTAATTTCCTCAAAGAGTTGAAGAACATCTGATGGGTTTGTTTTGTCAAAGCATTGTACCTTGTTTGCCCTTAGGATAGAATTTTCACTTTTGGTAAAAGCATCTTTTCCTGACAATACAAACCATGGAAATACCTTTTTACTTTTCAGCTCGTTGATTCTTGCTATAGCCATCCCAATACCAGACTCATCCTCTGTGCCTGCTTCTTGACCTTTCTTTTCAAAAAACAGACCATCTAAGAGAATAACATCGTATTGTTCTAAGTTCTTTTCTAATGCTTTAAATCCTTCTTCAAATGAAGAATGCCCATCTAAGCAAATTCTATTATTATCGGCTTCAATTGCAAATTGAATCATAAGTGGATCATTATACTGATCATCTATCCAAAGTACTTTATACATGTTTTAATTTTTTAATGGTAATAAAAATATATAGCTGGTTGTAAACTCACTAGAGAAATCATTGGTAATCAAATCCAAAGTGCTTTTCCCATTGTTATGACGTTTGATGATTTCATTCAAATCGTAGCCCCCTTGACCTGTGTTGCCTGTATTGCCAGCACTTGAGCCTAATCTTACTAGTTTCTCTAGCGTATAATTTTCAGGGAAAGGGTTGCCATTATTTGACACCTCTACTTTTAAATAATTGTTTTGTTCAACAACATTTTCGGATTGAACATGTTTTTCAAAAACTAAATCAACATCGATTTCTAATTTATATGACCCATCTTTATTAGTGAAAGCATGCTTACTCGCGTTTTCAACAATATTATTTAGTGCAATCTCAAGCAGCTCTTTACTTCCATTTACCATAACTTTGTTTTTAAACTCACGTTTAATGTCAGGGTGAATATCAAGTTTAGTTTTCACATTAGAAGGCTGTGCTGAAGTCATTTTCATGAAGAATTTTTTCACGAATTCAATAAACTCAAATTCACTCAATGGATATTTAGACACATCTAAAGATGACTCATTATTTTTTAAGATTGAATGAATGAGAGCAATATTGCTTTTCATAGTGTCTAAAGTATCTTTTAGGGTGACATCAAACCGTTCATTGATTTTGACTGTATCCCAATCTTTGTCTATTTTAGATAAAGTATTTTCTATATTTCTTAAGGATGACCCAATATTTAATAGAGGTGTGCCTAGAGAGTGTTTTATTGTTGCAAAACGCTCATAAGATTTATGGTCAAAGCCAAGAACTAGTTCATCTCTTTGTTTTTCTAGAAGTTTGATTCTTTCAGAAATCTCAAAAACACCTCTCATTTTAGCTTTTTGCTCTTCTAATGAAGGAAGTTTTATAACCACTTCAAGCAAATCATCTCTACGAATGTTTGATATAATTGTTCCAATGCTATATGATTTTAATTGCTCTTCAACATAATCAGAGTAGAGTTCATTAATAAGGTAGCCAGCATCTACTCTATCCTCATCTATTGTAAATGCTTGTATATTGTTATCAATATAAATAGGTGTACCTGAATATTCAAACAGTGTAGGTTTCAACGACATTCCACGTAATGAAAGTAAAAGGCAAGACTCTTCAATCTTCATTACTCTTTGTTTTCTAAACTCCGTTTCTACAATATTAGAAATATCTAGCTTAAAATCAACTTTGTCATTTTTAAGGTTTTTGATTTGAACTAATTTATCACTTTTGGTCAAATCTGTTCTTTCTCCTCTTATAACCTTAATGACTTCACGTAGTTTAGTACCCTCAACCTTTTTCATGAAATAAAGAGATACATTCAGGTTGTAATCATTTTCAACGATATCTTTATTATCAACAACTCTAACATATTGTGAATCTTCGTAACCTTTTTGAATTTCACTAATTAGTTCTTCATCTTTGAGTTTTTTGATTCTTTTATTTTCAACATTTATAAAATCATCACCATTAACAAAGCGCACTTTGCCAGATATTTCTTTTGCTTTATCAATAACAAGGACTACTAAAGGAATACCTGTGTTGGGGAGTAAACCTGCTGGTAGTAAAATAACTGAATCAATTAAGTCTTTTTTCACAAGATTCTCTCTTATCTGTTCCTCCATGCCACTTTTGAATAGAAAACCTTGTGGTAATATAGATATTAATTTACCTTTCTCATTTAGAGAGTCAACACCCTTTTTAATTAAAAACTGCTCTATAGTGCGCACATTAAGCCCTAACTCTCTAACCAAACCTCTATCATTAATTCGATGATTTAAAGGAGGATGAGAAACTATAAGGTCAAATTTTTCAGAGTTTTCTGGCCAATTTAACATTGCGTCATCGCACACATAAGACGAGCTCTCTAACTTACTATGAGCCATAAGTCGCAATACACCCAAAGCCCAGTTTCTCTGATTTATTTCTTGTCCAAAATAATCTTGGTTTTTATCTAGGTAAACACTAAAAGAAGCAAGACCAGCAAATGGATTAAAAATCTTAGAGTTATCAGGTAATTTGACAAGACTATAAATAAAACGAGTCAACTCTATAGGTTGTATTGGCATACTCATTCTACCTTGCGAACTGACTATTTGATAGAGTGTATTTTCAAAAATATCTCTAAAGTTCTCCTTTAAAGTCATTTTATCTATCTCGAATAGCAAGTTGATTACTTTATGAAACCCTGCTTTGCTCATTTGCACAAGAGAGCTACTAAAAGCTTCAATTAAGGGTTGATAGTCGCGTTGTGCTTTCTGATATATAGATACATAATCGCTAACCATTTGTGGGGTTTTATGACTATCATATCTCAACAGAAAATCCTTAGATATCTGATTGTCTTTATATAATGAAAGGAGCAATAAAAGCAAATCATAGTCATGTGCTCCAGACAACTCACCACGAAACAGATCAAATATATCATTTATTTGTCTTTGTATCTTAGTAACACTTTCCATATTGTCCATGTTTTTAAATTCCGTATTGTTCATTGTTTAACTATTTATCAGTTTCTGCTTGCAAATGTATGCACCATCTGTGCAGCACACGTGCACAGTTAAGAATACTTTCTATAAATAGCTTCTGATATAGTTTTAAATTCATTGCGCAACACCGATGGCTGCAGCACTTCTATGGCATTCATGTGTGAAAAAAGAAGGGCTTTAAGCTCGTGATTTATTTGAACGTCTATCTCTATGGTTACATCTTCTTGGGTTTCACTGATTACTTTTTGTGAGCCATGCAAAGGTTTGCTCTTTATATAGGACCAAGAATCTATGCTCACTTTCAGCAACACCTTCTCAGTATCTTCATCAGCATGTACAGAAACTCCTACAACGTCTTCGAAATACTCCTCAAAGTCTATCTCTGTGTTCTCTTTGTAGGGTTCGTTTGATTGCTCTATCGATACTATTCTATCAATTGCAAGGTTAGAAAGTGATTGGTAAGCATCGTTGTATCCAAACAGAAACCAACGGTTGTTGTATTGCTTCAGATACCAGGGGTGAATGATTTGATTGGACACAACATCTTGCCTGAAGCCTTGATAGGCTATATCCAAGGCTTGTTGGTTTTGAATGGCATTAAAAAGCTCTGTAAAATGATTCAACCCCATAAGATAGGGGTTTTGCTCGAAGCTAACCGAAGATGTTGTATCGCCTTTCAACTTAAAAGTGTCTTCCAGTCTTATCTGTATCTCTTCTATCCACTCAAATTGGGGCATTCCTTTAAATCGAGAGAGTATCGATAAGGTATCTCTCAACTGTTCTGCCTCCGAAGGATTAATACCTTTGTTGCTAATCGAAAATGATTTGTCAGCATATCTATAATATACTCTTCGCCCTTCTTTATGTCTTTCTAGTGGAATAGCCCACCCTTGATCGCTCTCCATAAAGTTGATGTCATGGAATATCTGACGACGCTTTACACCATCTTCTATGCCATCAAAATCGTAAATTGCTTCACTGCATGCTTCTATGAGGTCTTCAATAAAAAACTTTCGCCCAAAATTGCTAAAACATCTGTCCAGTGCATGATATCGTATTGTTGCATGTTTGTTGGTTGCCATTATTTATTGTTAATATTGTTGCTATCGTTTTAAACGGTATTGTATCAACCTCAAATATACAAAACATATTCCCTTTAACGCTTGAAATCACCAATATTTGTT
>CAZUHZ010000157.1:0-5056 GCA_964620895.1 uncultured Dysgonomonadaceae bacterium
TCTATTTGTCTTTCTCTTAAAATAAACTCACGTTGTAGGTCTTTGTTTCCTGCAATCTCAGGATTGGTTACAAATGCACTTGGCACTCCCGCTCTTTCTCGTATCATATCCCAATATTTACGAATGTCTCCATGTGCTGGGTCATATTCGTTCAATGCTTCTACATAGTCTAATAATATCTGAGCATAACGAATAAACACATCCATATATTGTTGTGGGAATATTCTATTTCTCATATTCGCCATCGGGTCATTTCTCTTATATGCCAAATATCCGGTTTGAGGGAAGAATGTTGTCTGTCCCGATTGACGAGATGTTCCTCCATAATATAGTTCCACTCGTCCATAGCCATCCTGTTGTCTATTAGAATTGTAATAGTTTCTTATATCAATATCATCAGGTATCTGTGGAATAATACGTCTGTTGTACATAATAGAGGCATAGAAGCGCGGTTCACGATTTGCATACATGTTCCAATCTCCTTCCCAATGTCCCCAAGCTTGTGATTCGCGAATGTCTTGAATTATTTGTTTTCGACCAGCTTCGGTGTTAATGGCTCTATTATTAGGATTCCATTTTTGATGAGGTGCTGTTGAGAATCCAGTTTCTACATATCCAGAAGTAGGGTCTTCAATTGTTTTACCATTTTCCATTAAGAAAGCATCAACAACACGTTGTGTTGGTCCAACACCACCCAAATTATTTGGACTAGGTGAAGTGTGAATCATCCAACCTTGAGTACCCACAATGTCCATTTTACCAAAAATAACCTCACTGTTCCATTTCTTCAGATGAACATCTACGCATGATTTGTAAGGGTTAAATTGACCTTCATTTTTATACAAACGAAGTCTAGCTTCTGGATTATTTTCAGAAATGTCAATTACGTCACGACTTGCTTGAGCTGCTCTTCTCCATTTTGATTCATCATAAGTAGTGTTTGCAAGTGGTGTTCCATCAAGATTCTTGAACTCAGCATACTCTGCGTTGCCATTCCATTGTGGACTGGCAGCAAATGTAAGAACAGTAGACTTTACGGATTTACATACGATTTTATTGGGTCTTCCCATCTCGTTTTCGTCGTTCCACCAATGAAGGGGTAAATCCTTTTCAGCTTCATCCATCATCTCTACTATATAATCCACACATTCATCAAAAGGGGCACGTGCCATATTCACAAAGTCAGCATCGTTAGGCTGTTGTTCTTTCAATAGCACTACAGGCCCGTATTGGCGTAGCAATAACCAATAATAATATCCGCGTAAAAACTTTACTTCGGCTTTATATTGAGTTTTCAAAGCGGCACTTATTTCTGGATTTCTGTCCACATTGTTTTCAAATACAAATGATGCTCGAATGGCTCTATACCAAAGAGCATATTTATCGTAAAACGTTGAAGTGGGTGTCCAATTACCTAGATTAATACCGTATGTTCTATAAACTGTCCAAGGTAAATCGATCTCATCAGCCAATCCTAACCAGGGATCATCTTGATGTAAATTGTGTCTAGGTATGGCTGCATATACATTGGCAAGGTATCTTTTCGTTTCATTACGAGAAGTCCAAACCATATCATCTGTTTTCATATCGTCGGGCAACTTGTCTAAGAAGTCTGTGCACCCCACAAAGAAAAACAGTTGGATTAAAAATAAACTTGTTATAATTTTTTTCATTTTCGTTTTTACTTAAAAGGTTGTTCTAATACCGAAATTAATTTTTCTTGGAATAGGATATTTGTCTCCATTGGGAGAACCTGTTTCAGGGTCCCACATATCCCAAGGTGCAAACAGTGCAACGTTGGTGGCTAAAACATGTATCCTCAAGGATTGAAGCCCTGTGAATGCGATAAGTTTCTTATCGAATGTATAGCCCAACTCGATGTCTGCCAATCGAAGAAAACTTCCATCATAGATGTTGCGCGTTGAGGGTTGCCAGTTGTTAGTTGAACGTGAAGGGGAGTGTCGTGGATAGAAAGCGTTTGGATCCGGATTTTCAGGAGTCCATCTGTCTAACGCCTTATCAAATACGTTACCTTTTCCAGGTCCTTCACTAAATGGTATAAAGGTAGAACCTCCTAAGGCATAACTAACTCTTGCTTGGCCTCTAAAAAACACACCAGCATCTATTCCTTTCCACATAAGTTGTGTTCCGAAACCGTAAATGATTTCAGGAATGTTTGAGTAACCTATGGCAGTTTGATCGTCTGCATCAATTACACCGTCATCGTTAATGTCTTTGTACCTCACGTCACCTGGACGTACAGTCCCAAACATTTGTTTAGGAGTATCTTCATGGTCAATTTCCTCTTGATTTGCAAACAATCCTTCTGCAATTAAACCAAATCGTTGCCCTAGTGGACGTCCAGTCCTCATAAGGTATTCATACTCCATTTGAGGCTCATCCATCTCTAATATTTTGTTGCGAGTGAAAGAAAAGTTGCCATAAAAACGATAGTTGAGCTTGTCTATCTTGTTGTTTAACTCAAGAGTAGTTTCAAACCCTTGGTTTTTCATTCTACCCATATTTGCGAATGGGGTTTCGTTTAGACCAGAAATTGAGGGCAAAGAACCACGTTGAATTAAGATGTCAGTTCTCTCTTCGTGGAAGTAGTCCACGTCCATGGTAAAGGCATTGTCAAACAATCCTAGTTCGAAACCGATGTTCTTTTTCAATCCTTTTTCCCATGTTAAGTTAGCTACACCAATTTGGTCTTCACCAGTACCTCCAATAACAGTAGGAGTGAAGCCGTAAGGATAACCACCTAGACCGCCATCCCAAGTTGATAAATAACCATAACGCAGTGGTTGATTATTTTTCAGAGGTAGTGCATCTGAACCAACCAAACCAATGGAGCCCCTAAACTTTAATAAGCTAATTGCATCTACATTCCAAAAAGGTTCGTTCGAAATAAGGTAACCAATAGCACCTGCAGGGAAAAGACCGAAGCGATTGTCCTTTGGAAAGTTTTCTGATCCGTTATACCCAATATTAAACTCACCAAAGTAGGTGTCTCTAAAGGCGTATGTTCCTCTGAATGCTAAACCTTGTTTCCTATAAGGTAATGCCAAAATTGAACTTCCTGCTGATCCATTGATATAGTCTCGTTGATAATACATGAACATACCCCCCACACGGTGTTTTTCATTGAACAACTGGTCGTAGTTGAATTGTGCTTTTGCTTCAATTGCTCTATTACTGCTTGAAGCTGTATTATATCCTAAAAACTCCTGTCCTTCATCTATCTGTTTAGTAATTAAATCACCACTCTCATTATCTACACCGACAACTGTATAAGATGAGGAACTTTTGTTCCTGCGCTGTGTAGTATTATTGTTAGCATCGAAAGAGAAGAACCCTTTAAAATTTAGTCCATCCACTAACATGGAGAGATCCTGATTTAAAATAAACTGACTCATTATCTCTGTATTGAATCGTGTGTTATAACCAGATGAGTGTAAGCGTTCGGCAGGGTTTTTTTCTCCCACTTGACTGGGTGCACCCCAACCCCATATCACAGAACCATCGGGCTCCTTTCCAATAGGGACACGTACTGGACTTGATATTGGTGTGTATAAATAAGCCCAGTAAAACAATTCATCACTTGGGCTGTTAAAGTACCGGTAAAGCGTTCTAGTCCCTACTCCTGGCTCGTGTATGTCAGTTAAGTTAGCTCCTAGTTCTAAGTTAACAACTGTAGAATTAGTAATCGTGATATCAACGTTTGAACGGAAATTGTAGCGTTTTAAGCTAATGTTCGTCTTGTAATCATTTAAACCATAGTCTTTCAAGTTTCCATTATCTTGCATAAAACCGCCGCTAATGAAATAACGAGCTCTCTCTCCACCACCTCTAATGGTGATATTGGCATTGGTATTATTAGACCAGTCTTTGAAAATTTCGTCAAACCAGTTTACATTGGGATATAAAAAACGATTTACTCCTCTTTCAATATAATCTATATCCTCTTGGCTATAGTTCTCTTGTCCAGCAGCTTCATTGTTTAGCCTTGCATAGTCTGCTCCATCCACAAACTTAGGCATGTGAGGCAGGTCGGATATTCCTGATTCTAGTTTAAGCGTAACTACTGGTTTTTGAGCAACCCCTCTACGAGTTGTTACTAAAACCACACCATTGGCAGCTCTCACACCATAAACAGCTGTAGCTGAAGCATCTTTCAATATGGAAATAGATTCAACCTCTTCAATGGCTATGTTAGTCATATCTCTCTCCACACCGTCCACTAATATAAGAGGGCTTCTATTGGCACCTAATGTTGCAATACCACGTACCCAAAAATTGGCATTGTCATAGCCAGGTTCACCCGATCGTTGAACAATCGTTGCTCCAGCAATTCTTCCTGACAAAGCTGACACCAATGATCGTTGTGGAATTTCAAGTGCTTCGGTTTTGATGGTAGAAATAGATCCTATCACACTCGCCTTTCTTTGAGATCCCATCCCCACAACAACTGCCTCTTCAAGCAATGTTGTCGCTTCACGCAGTGTTACGTCGATAGCTAATCTATCGCCTACTTGCATTGATTGGTCTTCAAAACCAATGTACGAAAACAGAAGCATGTTTCCTTTATCTGCATCAATAACATAGTAGCCATCAATGTCAGTAACTACCCCCTTAGAGGTCCCTTCAATCATGACATTCGCTCCTGGAAGAGGTTGTCCGGTTTGATCGGTTACTCTACCTCTTATTTGTAAGGAGCCGTCTTGATAACTATCTTGAGTGTTTTTATTAATTTCTATACTTGCTTGTGTAGTGTTACAAACAATCAAGAATAACAACAAAAACAATAGTTTGAATAAACTTTTAAATAAACTTTTTTTCATTTTCTCATTTTTTGTATTAATTAATTTAGAAGCAATGCTCACATGTATGTAAATCTATTCGACTTACAGTTTTTTTCATCTTGATTACTGTCATTTAATTTTTCTCTTTTTTGATTTAGTTAAACTTATCTTCTCCAACGTCTTCCAACACTGATACAACCCTCTCGGCACATGGAAACATCCTTTCCATTTTCCCCCTTTCAGGTCAAACAGCA
>CAZUHZ010000158.1:0-1743 GCA_964620895.1 uncultured Dysgonomonadaceae bacterium
TAGAAACACAATGCATTGTGTCTCTACGATCAAGTTATTTTGTATCATACGAAAGCAATCGCTGATCACCTTCCAATTGACGCATTTTGGTTATATCTTGGGTGACTTCCACAACTCCTAAATAGTTGTTGTCCTTGTCTCTCACAGCCGAGTACTCAATATAGATAAATCGCCCCATGAAGTTAGACATCCAAAACACAGCCTTGTTCTCTTTTCCACTTTTGAAGTCTGCAATAATTTGCTCCACAATGTGCACACTTCCAGGTGGGTGACACATGCGCACATCGCGCCCAATGATAGAGCGATTGCGCTCGAATACCCGATTGGGACTGTGTGAGAAGAAAGCAACCTTGTCATTGGCATCCACAAAAGTGATGTCGATGGGTAGGTGTAAAAATAGTGCCTCAAGTTGTTGAATATTGAACGAACCTGAAGAGAGTTGAATAGCACCAGCATCGACATACTCATGCTTCTCAACTGTTACACCCGTTGGCTTCCACTCGTCTTCGGGATCGATAAGGCAAAAGCCAAACTCCAATGTTTCAGAGTAGATTCTGTACCATTCTTCTTCGGTAAGCGTGTCCATTGCCATAGGAAAAAGAATCTCTTCTTCCTTCATAATCATGCCTTCAACCAGTTCGAGTACCCTATTGAGGTGGTTCTCTATTATTGTTTGAATTTGTTCTACGGATGTAATAGAGCTTTCGAGTTGTTTGATAGCATCGTTTAAGAATCCTCTCAACTCATCGTGCTTGCCCCACATAACGGTGGGTGGACCAGTGATAAGATGTTTCTCCATGTAAGGAAACAGCAAAAACTCTTTTCTTTTGTAGTGTTTATCAATATCTGATAGGGCGTTGAAGATAGTACGCATTTGCATAACATAACCAGGAAGTTTATCTGCTGTCAGGGCATCAACAGTAGCAATTAGTTGGCGAGCTTTGTCAACTTCCTCCTGCAATGCAATGTTTTCTTTCTGAAAAGTATCGACTGGGTGACCTGCTGGAATAGCTTTTGCTCCGCTTTGGTCTATACTTCCATCCAATATGGCAGTATGAATATCGCAGAACTCAAGAATCTCTTGCTCTGTCAATAGGTTGCTGTCTATCATCTCCTGCTCCACCTCCACCACTTCGTTGTAAGGTACATTGGTAAGACCTTGAATCAACTCCTCACGAATTGAATCGATATTTTCGCCTGCATGCACTCTTAGCAGCAAGCTGCGTAATTTGTCTTTACGCTCTAAAGGGTTGTTTATAAATTCACTCATTGTGTTTAATCTTTTATCATTGTTAGTATCATTTTAAAAGATTCTACTGCATTTAATGCATGTGGAACATTGGCAGGCATAATGATACTATCGCCTTTTGTTAGTTTGTGAAGATTGCCGTCAAGTGTAATTTCCACCTCGCCATCAATCACTTGCACCAATGCATCATACGATGCACTGTGCTCGGTGAGACCTTGTCCCTTATCGAAGGAGAAAAGCGTTACATTGCCTCCCTTGCTGTTTACAATTAGTTTACTAACTACCCCGCCCGATGTATAGTCAATGGATTGGTCCATTGAGAATATTTTTGATGTTTCAAATGTTGCCATTAGTGTAAGTTTTTATTGGTTTATCTTTTAGCTCAACTTTTTATTGTGCTATTGTTTAACAATATTGCATGTGCTGTAGTATGTGCTACGGAATGTCCCCACAGCCTGTTTGTAATAAAAGAGCTCTGACGGAATGCTCCCACA
>CAZUHZ010000158.1:1843-5037 GCA_964620895.1 uncultured Dysgonomonadaceae bacterium
AAAGAGCAACGACGGAATGCTCCCACACGCTGTTTGGAATGAAAGAGCTCTGGCGGAAGTTCCCCACACGCTGTTTGGAATGAAAGAGCTCTGGCGGAAGTTCCCCACACGCTGTTTGAGATGAAAGAACAACGACGGAAAGCATCCTGACTTGCGTCTTTATATTTACAACACATGGTCACAGCTTAACGACCTGCGCCAGCAAATACATTGAACTACGCTTCAAGTAGCACATTCATATCCTCATCTACTGATGTAATGCCTGAAAGAGCAAAATTGTTCACCAACACATTCACAATATTGGGAGAAAGGAATGCTGGTAGTGTAGGTCCCAAATGGATGTTCTTAACCCCTAGTGACAGCAATGCAAGCAATACAATAACTGCTTTTTGTTCATACCATGCAATGTTGTAAGCAATTGGCAAATCATTGAGGTCGTCTAAACCAAAAGCTTCTTGCAAGCTGAGAGCTATTTTCACCAGCGAGTAGCTATCGTTGCACTGTCCGGCGTCTAATATGCGAGGGATGCCATTGATATCGCCCAATTGCAATTTGTTGTACCTATATTTTGCACAACCTGCAGTAAGTATTACTGTATCGTGAGGTAGTTTCTGAGCAAACTCAGTATAATAGTTTCTTCCTCTCATGCGACCGTCGCATCCACCCATCACAAAAAACTTGCGTATAGCACCAGTTTTTACTGCTTCAACAACTTGGTCGGAAAGTGCTGCTACTTGGTTGTGAGCAAACCCACCCAGTATCTCGCCCGACTCAATCTCTATAGGAGCCTCACATGTTTTTGCTTGCGCTATTAAAGCGGAAAAATCTTTTGCTTTGCCATCTTCCCTGTCAGCTATGTGAGGAAATCCTTCGAACCCAGATGCTCCTGTTGTATAAACTCTATCGGTATATGTTGCATTTCTTTTAGGGGGCACTATACAGTTGGTAGTAAAAAGCACTACTCCATTAAATGTTTCAAAATCTGATGTTTGTTGCCACCACGAACCTCCATAGTTGCCCACAAAATGGCTATACTTTTTGAATGCTGGATAGTAGTGAGCAGGCAGCATTTCACTGTGAGTATAAACATCAACACCTGTTCCTTCGGTTTGTTTCAGCAACTCTTCCATGTCTTTCATATCGTGACCACTGATAAGGATACCCGGATTGTTGCCAACGCCAATGTTTACTTTAGTCATTACGGGATGACCATAACTACCTGTGTTGGCACTATCAAGCAATGCCATCACCTTCACACCATACTCGCCTGTTTTCAACACCAATTGTGTGAGCTCATCGGCACTCAAAGCGTTGTTGGTAGTATCTACCAATGCTTGTTGGATAAAGCCGTGTATATCGTTATCATCGTAGCCTAAGTTGTGAGCATGTTCAGCATAAGCTGCCATTCCTTTCAGCCCGTAGATAGTCAATTCGCGTAAAGAGCGAATATCTTCGTTCTCAGTTGCCAGAACACCTACCACAACAGCTTTGTCGAACATCTCTTCTTCAGTTTCGCCTACCCAGTGTGCACCCGAATAGGTGATATCATCGGTGTTTACGCCTAGCTCTTGTAGTTTTTTCTTTGCAGCATTGCGCATTTCATAGGCAATATGCATGCGTACTTTAAATCGGCTTAAATCGAAGTTGGCGTTGGTAATAGTCATAAACAGACTGTCCACAACAAATTTATTTATCTCAGACATCTCTACCTCATTCGCTCTTAAGCGTACAGTGTAGTGTGAAATTCCTTTGCACAGATATAGCAACAAATCTTGCATATTGGCTACATCTGCTGTTTTCCCGCACACACCCCTCACGGTGCAACCTTCGTTCTTAGAGGTTTCTTGACATTGGTAACAAAACATTTTACTCATACTGCTATTCTTCTTTTATTTAATTTTTCGGATTGTCTAATTCTGTATTTTACTGCAAATGTATCTAATGAAATTGCCAATAGATGTAACCCAAGTTACACTTTCAATAATTAACAGTTATTTATATGTAAAAGCAGCTAACTTGCTTATCTTTGATAGCTAATGGATAAACAAAAATGAATATGCTTGACTACGATATCTCCTCGTGTCCACTATTTGCAGAAATAGATAGAGCAGAACAAGAGGCTTTTCTTAACCGATTGGTAAGCAACAGAAAGGTAGTTGAAAAAGGGCAAATTGTTGCCAGACAAGGCGACCTGATAAAACACCTTTATCTTCTTGTGAAGGGTATTGTACGTACCGAAATGATAACGCAAGAAGGTAATTCATTGGAAATTGAGTTTATTGACGCTGTGCGACCGTTAGCACCCGCATTTATGTTTGCACAAAACAACCGTTTCCCGGTTGACGTAATCACCATCGAGGAGTGTCATTTCCTCTTAATACCAAAAGAAGTGTGGCTGAGCGAAATGATGCGGAACGAAACCTTGCTGACCAATTTCTTGCGACTGAACTCAAATATGAGCGTGTTTTTGTCTCAAAAGCTACAAATGATCTCCATTAAAAGTATAAAGGGGAAGCTTTCGCTCTTTATATTGGAACATACCACCGAAGAGAAAAACAGCTTTATACTTAAAAGAAACCGCACACAGTTGGCTGAGTATTTTGGGGTACAACGCCCTTCGCTAGCTCGTTCGATAAGTGAATTGGTTGAACAAGAGATTATAGCTATTGATAAACGAGAGGTAACGGTGTTGAAGAGGGATGAGTTGAGGAAAATATTGTGAGCCAGTTTTGCTATTCCATTCTATCGAAATAGCAACTTTCCTCTTATTATACAACATCTTAAGGATTTGCGAAACGCGGAATAAGTGATTGTATATGTGCAACTCAACTGATCTTTTTCATGTTTTAGAAATAGAAAAAGTGAACGCCTACTTTTATAATTTCCTACAGTTTATTCTAAAAAGTGATGAGCAACTTTTCTAATTTCCTAGAGTTTTTCATTAAAGTTGGAGGCAGCTTATTCATATTTCCACCATATATGCCCATTGTTGGTG
The DNA here is from genome assembly GCA_964620895.1 of uncultured Dysgonomonadaceae bacterium. Classification (GTDB taxonomy): domain Bacteria; phylum Bacteroidota; class Bacteroidia; order Bacteroidales; family Dysgonomonadaceae; genus UBA2632. The sequence goes on from CAZUHZ010000158.1 coordinate 4,839, forward strand.
TGCTTTTTGTACTTTACATTGGTGTGCTTTTAACTTTTGCATACATTACCACAGTTTGTTTTACTGTTTTACAGTAGTTTATGTCCTTTTTTTAATGAAGCTCATAAGATTATTCAATAAAAGACCTATGAAAGTAGATGCATTTTGATGGAAATGGAGAAAGTGATGAGCAAGAAATGGAATTATTCCAAAATAATTA
>CAZUHZ010000159.1:0-5015 GCA_964620895.1 uncultured Dysgonomonadaceae bacterium
GATTAAACTTTACTCTCAATACAATTGTTAATTAATTACACACTATAAATCGAACTTCATGCCTTTTAAATTGTTACATCTTTATTGTATAGTCTTTTGAATAACATGCTCTATTTATTATTAACCCCTCGTGCAAAACAGTTAATCGAAATGAGATTTTCAGAAAGATCAAACAAGGTTTTATTAAAGATAAAGAATTGTTGCAGCTAAAAACGTAATGCATAATATGGACGACTTTTCATTTGTTACCAACAGCGATATATCTTCGATAGAAGAACTATATCAGCAGTACACCGAAAATCCAGAGTCAATAGACTCAAGCTTCGCCTCCTTTTTCAAGGGATTCGACTTTGCCATGAAAAACTTTCAACCCCTGCCAGGGAAAGCAATCAGCAAAGAGTTTAATGTAATTAGCCTTATTCATGGCTACCGCCAGCGAGGACACTTCTTCACCAAAACAAACCCTGTGCGTGCACGCCGACAATACTCGCCTACCCTAGCCATAGAGAATTTTGATTTGGAAGAGAGCGACCTCGACACAGTATTTGAGGCTGGTACTCAAATAGGTATTGGTCCCGCCAAGCTATCAGCTATTATTGAGCACTTAGAGGCTACTTATTGCCAATCGATTGGTGTGGAATACCTGTATGTGCGTCGCCCCGAAGTGGTGAAGTGGTTGAGAGAAAGAATGGAATCGACCCGCAACCAACCCACCTACAACACAGAGCAGAAAAAGAACTTCTTTCACCAACTAAAGCGTGCAGTAAACTTCGAAGACTTCATTCACAAAAAATTTGTTGGACAAAAACGCTTTTCGCTCGAAGGTGGCGAGGCGTTGATAACAGGCCTCTACTCTACCATTCGCAAAGGTGCGGAGCTGGGAGCAGAAGAGTTTATTGTGGGCATGGCACACCGTGGTCGCCTCAATGTGCTTACCAATGTATTAGAGAAGCCCTATCGCAATGTGTTTAAAGAGTTTGTTGCACAAGACTATGACGAAAGTGTAGCCCTAGGCGACGTGAAATATCATCTCGGATTCAACAAACGTGTAACACTAGAAGATGGCAAAGAGGTAAACCTAGCCCTTCTTCCCAACCCATCGCATTTAGAAGCTGCCACACCTGTAGCAATCGGACTTTCGCGCTCGCGCGCCGAACATGCCTATAACTCTGATTTCAAAAAAGTAGTTCCTGTAATCATTCATGGCGATGCAGCTATTGCCTCGCAAGGTGTGGTGTACGAAGTGTTGCAAATGGCAAAACTAGATGGTTATAAAACAGGCGGTACAATCCATATTGTGGTAAACAACCAAGTGGGCTTTACCACCAACTATATAGAGGCGCGCTCAAGCACCTATTGCACCGATATTGCAAAGGTTACTATCAACCCAGTGTTTCACGTAAACGGCGACGATACCGAAGCTGTTGCCTACGTGTTTGAGTTGGCAATGGAGTACCGTCAAAAATTCAATACAGATGTATTTATCGACATATTGAGCTACCGCAAATATGGACACAACGAGGGCGATGAACCACGTTTCACTCAACCCCTACTCTACAAAACTATTGAGAAGCACCCCAACCCATTAGAAATATATGCAGCACAGCTGCAAAAAGAAGAGGTGATTACTGCCAAAGAGGTTAGCAATCATATTAGTGAATTTAGAGAGCACTTAGAAGAAGAGCTTACTGCCTCAAAAGAGATAGACAAGCTGACAATTCCACGCTTCTTGCCAGAATTGTGGTCACCGTTTCCTTTTCCAGAAGACAAAGATTTTGCTATAGAAGTTCAAACAGGTGTAAATCGAAAAACAATAGACATACTTTGGAAACAGATGAACCACGTGCCCGAAGACAAAAAGTTTTTCTCTAAAGTGCACAAAATATTAGACGACCGTCAAAAAATGTTCGACAACGGGCGTATAGACTGGGCAATGGGCGAACTATTGGCTTACGCCACCCTTGTAAATGATGGACACCCTGTGCGATTGAGCGGACAAGACACCGAGCGAGGCACATTTGCGCATCGCCATGCTAGTTTTGCCCAAGAAGATGTGCGCGAACGCTATATGCCCCTGCGCGACTCCACCAAATTTGAAGCTCCATTTAATGCCTACAACTCTCCCCTATCGGAATATGGTGTAATGGGCTTTGAGTATGGCTATGCATTAGCTGCACCTAACGGACTTACAATATGGGAAGCGCAGTTTGGCGATTTCCACAACGTGGCACAAGTAATTGTTGATCAATACATCAGCTCGGCCGAAGAAAAATGGGGCATACTCAATGGATTGGTGCTATACCTACCGCATGGATACGAAGGTCAAGGACCAGAACATTCAAGTGGACGCATCGAAAGATTCCTCACCATGTCGGCACGCAACAATATGTTTGTGATGAACTTCACCACTCCCGCCAATCTTTTCCATGCATTGCGCAGACATTTAAAGCGAGAGATTAGAATACCAATGACCATCTTCACCCCCAAGAGTTTGTTGCGCCACCCACGATGCATATCAAGCTTAGATGATTTAGAGAACGAACAATTTGAAGAGGTGATAGACGACAACGATGTGGATGTTGAATCGGTAACCCGATTAGTATTTTGCTCAGGCAAAATATACTACGAACTGTTGGAGCGTAAAGAAGAACTAAAAGCACGTGATGTAGCCATTGTTCGTATAGAGCAGTTACACCCTTTCCCAACTGAGAAAGTAGAAGCCATCATTGCAAAATACTCATCGGCAATATTGACCCTTTGGGTGCAAGAAGAGCCCGAAAACATGGGGGCTTGGACCTACATCAACAGCAAACTAAAAGATCACCACATTACACCCATTGCTCGACTAGCAAGTGCTAGCCCTGCTACAGGACTTGCCAAGCTACACACCCTTGGGCAGCAAGAGATTATCAACAAAGTATTCAAGCCTTGTCATTGCCACAAAAAGTTGCCCTATTGCAACCTAGACTGTGTGGAAGGCAAAAGTCGCGAAGAGATATTAAAACAACACCATTACTTTGCCAATCCCACACGATTTTCAATCTAATGCAAAGTACATTCAACGAAAAATAATATAAATCACAACCCTAGTTAACGCCAAACAATATGATAATAGAAGTAAAAGTACCATCACCCGGAGAATCGATAACTGAAGTAGAATTGGCTACTTGGACAGTAAAAACAGGCGACCTTGTGCAAAAAGATCAAGAGTTGGCTCTGATAGAGTCTGACAAAGCTACCCTTCCACTAATGGCTCCCGAAGCAGGTAAGATAGAGATACTTATTGAAGAGGGCGAAATGGTGAAAGTAGATGCAGTAGCATGCAAGATAGATACATCAGTAGAGGTGCCAAGCGAAGATACTACAGACCCAGAAGTGGTGGATGAAAAAATTGAAGACGAAAAGAAAGAGGTGAAAGAGAAGGAAATAAAAGCCGAAGCCAAGGGAGACGAAGGCAGTGCTTCGGGTGCTGATAGCGAAATGGAAGAAAAAGAGACCCCAAAATCTTCCGACGACTTATCGCAAGTACGCACCACCCCACTGGCTAGGAAAATGATGGAGGCTGAAAAGATTAATGTGGAAGATGTTATCAATGGATTACGTAGAATATCTTCGGATGATGTGAGCATTGCATTGAGCAAAGCTGATGAAGCAAGTCAATTGTCAGTAAAGTCTGGCGAGCGAACCGTTGAGCGTGAAAAGATGAGCCAACTACGCAAACACCTAAGCCAGCGCTTGGTGCAAGTGAAAAACGAAACAGCCATGCTCACCACATTCAACGAAGTGGATATGCAAAACCTGATGGACCTCAGAAAGCAACATCAACCAGCATTTGTGAAGAAGTATGGATACAAAATTGGACTAATCTCCTTTTTCTTGAAAGCATCAGCCCTAGCACTCAAACTTCACCCAAAAATAAACAGTCAGATAGATGGCGAAGAGATTCTACACCCATCGTATGTAGATATTTCTGTGGCAGTGCAGTCGCCCAAAGGACTGATGGTTCCCGTTATTCGCAATGTGGACACCCTTAGCTTGGCAAAAGTTGAATCGGAACTCAAACGCCTTGCCGACAAAGCCCTATCTAACAGGATAAGTATGGATGAAATGGCAGGAGGCACATTCACCCTTACCAATGGTGGCGTGTTTGGATCTATGATGTCAACTCCACTCATCAATCCTCCGCAATCTGCCATTATTGGCATGCACAACATTGTTGATCGACCCATGGCGGTGAGCGGACAGGTGCAAATACGCCCCATGATGTACATTGCCCTAAGCTACGACCACCGCATTATTGATGGAAAAGATGCTGTAAGCTTTTTGGTGGATGTGAAGCGGATGATTGAGAATCCCAGTTCTATGTTGCATGGAGGAAAAGATGAGGGGAAAAGTCTTTTAGGATTGTAGAAAATATAGTTGTGTCTGCTCCGAAAACTTTCAACTCATAGCCGCATAGTTTTACAAGACAATAACCCGCACTATTCACGCTTTTATCTTTCACTCAACTCAATCACTTCCAAATCGCGTATATCGCCAGCGTCTAGCACAAAACGCAATAATGTTCTCACCTTATGAAACCCATATATGCCCGCTGCTCCTGGATTCATGTGAAGGGTTTGAATTTTCTTGTCGAACATCACTTTCAATATATGCGAATGTCCAGCAATAAACAACTTGGGAGGTTTGGCAAAAAGAGTGTTTCTAATTCTAGGGTCGTATCTGCCAGGATAGCCTCCAATGTGGGTAATCAAAACATCGACTCCCTCAAGCGTGAAGCGATTGATTTCGGGATATACTAATCGCAGGTCTTGACCATCTATATTGCCATATACAGCCCGAAAGGGTTTGAACTCTTCAAACTTCTGTGCCACTTCCATCGATCCAATGTCACCTGCATGCCATATCTCGTCACATTCGTCGAAGTGAGTAATATACTTATCGTCCCAATAGCTGTGTGTATCTGATAAAAGTCCTATTTTCTTCATTCTTTATTTTTTTATTAAAACAAAGTT
>CAZUHZ010000160.1:0-5010 GCA_964620895.1 uncultured Dysgonomonadaceae bacterium
ACCCCACACCTCATACCCCACACCTCACACTTATTTCTTCATCTCTTCAGCAAAATAACCATAAAACGCCTGAATAGTTTTTATGCCATTAAAGAACTGCTCCAATGGATAGTTCTCGTTAGGAGAGTGAATAGCATCTGAACCAAGACCAAAACCCATCAGCACAGATTTAGTTCCTAATATCTCTTCAAAAGTTGCAATAATTGGAATACTTCCACCCGATCTTTCAGGAATTGGTCGTTTACCATATATTTCGGTGTATGCTTTATCGGCTGCTCTGTATCCAGGGATATCTATTGGGCAAACATACGATGGTCCTCCGTGCAACGACTCAATCTTTACCTTTACAGTGTTAGGAGCAATCGATTGGAAGTAGTCTATAAATAGATCAGCAATTTCATCGTGCTTTTGGTTAGGCACAAGGCGTGTGCTTATTTTAGCATACGCTTTTGATGGCAATACTGTTTTTGCACCTTCGCCAGTGTATCCACCCCATATGCCGCACACGTCAAAGGTTGGGCGAATGCCAGTACGCTCATTTGTAGAAAAACCTTCTTCGCCAAACACCTGTTCGATGTCTAGCGATTGTTTATACTCTTCTAAATCGAAAGGAGCTTTTGCCATCAATTCGCGCTCTTCTTTTGATACTTCCAGCACATCGTCGTAAAAGCCAGGAATAAGGATGCGTCCCTTGTCATCCATTGTTTGCGCTATCATTTTCGATAATACATTGATGGGATTGGCTACTGCACCACCAAAGATGCCTGAGTGTAAATCAGCATTTGGTCCCGTCACTTCCACTTGCCAGTATGCCAAACCACGCAACCCTGTCGTTATTGACGGCACATCGGGAGCAATCATGGAGGTGTCTGACACTAAAATGACATCAGCTTCTAACAACTCTTTGTTCTCTTCGCAAAACTTTGGTAAGCTAGGTGAACCTACTTCTTCTTCACCTTCGATTAAAAACTTCACGTTGCACGACAGCTGGTCTGTTTTAACTAAGTACTCAAATGCTTTGGCATGCATAAAACCTTGCCCTTTGTCGTCGTCAGCACCTCTTGCCCATATTTTACCATCTTTTATAACTGGCTCAAAAGGCTCGGTTTTCCACAATTCTAACGGGTCAACTGGCATCACATCCATGTGTGCATACACCAATACGGTGGGTGCATCTTTGTCAATTATTTTCTCGCCATAAGTTACTGGGTTGCCTTCGGTTTCGTATATCTCGGCTTTGTCTGCTCCAGCAGCTAGTAGTATCTCTTTCCATTTTTCGGCAGCCTTATACATATCTGGTTTATGTTCAGGTTGTGAAGATATGGAAGGAATGCGAATTAGCTCGAATAGTTCATCCAAGAAACGTTGCTTATGAGTTTCTACGTACTGATTAATTTGATTCATTGTTTTTAAAGTTTAAAGGGTTTAATACTGTAAAAGTACAAATAAATTTGTAGGTGTGGAAATATAAAAGCACATGACTTAGAATCGTATTCTTTCTGTTTTTATCTTATCTTTGATATCTAAAATAAATTTAAAATAGGGTGTGTCATGATTAAAAAATATATTCTACTCGTTATCCTTATATTGGTTGCTTCTGTTTCGGTAATTGCAATCGAGGGATGTAAAGAAGATAAAAAAGAACCTCAAATGATAGACGAAATTTTTATTGTTCAGGGAAATATTAATAAAGTTATTGATGCTTTGATTAAAACCACACCTGAAGATCAACTCTTCCGTATAGAGCGTGGAGCAAAACAGGTGGCTGGTTTGTGGCGACATGAAGATGGCACAGCCGAAGAATATGAAGAGTTTTGCATTCAGAATTTTGTAGCAGACAGTGCCTCGCTTTATCTGCTTTTCAACAAGCTAGAGCGCAACTTTGAGCTGTTTAATGGCTATTTTCATAAAATAGATTTGAAGCTAAAAGAACCACTTCAACTAGAGGGTGCTGACATACAACCTATCGACATGATGTTTGGTGGATACGATGTGTCGGCTCACCTAAACGATGATATGTATAACTCCAAAATAGCTTTCATCACTGCGCTAAACTTCCCGTTTTACTCGTTGGATGAGAAAACAGCGTTGGGCAACGATTGGACAAGACAAGAATGGGCGTATGCTCGCATGGGCGATCGATTTGTTTCGCGTGTGCCACCAGCCTTGCAGCAAGATATTTCACGCACCATGACCAATGCCGATGCTTATATTTCGGACTACAATATATATATGGGGCAACTCTTGAACAGTGAGGGCAAAAAACTATTCCCCAAAGATATGAAGTTGATTACTCACTGGGGGTTGCGCGACGAGTTAAAATCGAACTATGCAGACACAGAAGGAGGATTAGAGAAACAACGCATGGTGTATGGTGTGATGAAGCGTATTGTTGACCAAACTATTCCTCAAGAGGTGATTAATGACGGAACGTATGAGTGGGATATAGAAAACAATAAGATATATGCTGATGGTAAGGAAGCTACTGCCACACCTGAATTTGATAAACGTTACGAGGTTTTCTTGTCTAATTTTCATGCTATGAGGCAACTCGACCCATATTCAACTCACTATCCCACACAGTTGTCGCGTGCTTTTGATGGATCGATGGAAGTGCCTCAAAAAGATGTTGAAAAGCTGTTTAAAGACTTGATTTCTTCACCTATGGTAAAAGAGGTAGCAGCATTTATCGAATCACGATTGGGAAGACCATTAGAGCCTTTCGATATTTGGTACAATGGTTTAAAATCGGGCAGCACTGTTTCTGAAGATGAACTTACTGCTCTTACATCAAAGAAATATCCAAATGCCCTAGCATTAGAAGCCGATCTACCACGTATATTGCGAGATTTGGGTTGGACTGCCGAGAAGGCGAAAGCGATAACATCATTAATTACAGTCGATGCTTCACGTGGTGCAGGTCATGCTTGGGGAGCAAGTATGCGCAACGATATAGCTCATTTGCGTACACGTATTGGTGAAGGAGGTATGGACTATAAAGGTTACAATATTGCAGTGCACGAATTTGGACATAATGTGGAGCAAACCATTACGTTGAATGATATTGATTATTACATGTTGAGTGGAGTTCCCAATACTTCTTTTACAGAAGCAATAGCCTTTTTATTTCAAAAACGTGATATGGAACTGTTGGGTATGCAAGAAACTAATTCACACGATGATTACTATTTGGCACTAAGCAATTTTTGGTCTAGTTTTGAAATAATGGGTGTGTCGTTAGTTGATATTCAAGTGTGGGAGTGGATGTATGCAAATACTGATGCTACACCCGAGCAACTAAAAGAAGCTGTTATATCTATTGCCAAAGATGTGTGGAACAGCTACTATGCCGATGTCTTGGGTGGAAACGATGAGATACTTCTGGGCATCTACTCTCACATGATAGATTACCCGCTTTATTTACCCAACTATCCAATGGGACATCTTATCGATTTCCAAATAGAACAACAGGTGAAAGGTAAAAACATGGCTAACGAAGTTGAACGTATGCTTACACAAGGTAGCATCATTCCACAAATGTGGATGAAAGGTGCTGTGGGACAAGAAATTTCTATTGAACCTTTGTTGAAGGCTACGAAAGAGGCGTTAGAAGTATTGAGGTAATTTGTTTATAGAGGAGGGAGTTTCATATCTCCCTCGCTGTCACTATCTCTTTCAATCCTTGTTGGAGAAGACCCTTTACTGCCATTTTCTCTATTTAATTTCTTATCACGCTCTACCTTTTTATTTTCAATTTTCAAATCTGATGTTGTTGGCTGAGAAGGTGATGAATCATGATATTTATGTGTTTTACTTATATGTAGTTCATTGTCAGTAACTACAAGAGAGCTGTCATCTTCTTTGGCTTCCACTTCTATCAACTCTTTCACAGCCACTTCTATCTCTTTTTTGTTCTTTCTTTTGGTATTGCGCGACTTCAATTCGGTGCGGAACTCTTTTAAACACTCATTTATTAGTTGACTAAGTTTTGCAATTTGCTCCCTCTCTTCGCGTTTGCTGCTTATGTTGTAAGACACTTCCATTGCATTGATAAGTAGTTGAAAATCTTTATAGGCAGCCTCTCGCACCTTTTTCCCATTTACAGCTTTATGGGTTTTATCTTTTATTCTTTCAACAAAAAGCTTGTTTATCTCTGTTGTAGTATCCATTATCACCTCTAGCAATTCGTCTAGGTCTAGCAAGGTTATAAACTTCTGGATATCTTTGCTCTCGTCTCTATCTGACATTAAGAACTTAACCAATTGCCCTTGAACACCAATAGTTGGTTTGTGTATATCCTTTGTGTAAGGGCTCATCCAAATTATTAGTCGCTTTGCTGCTACTCGCTCTTCTGTTTTATGCGACAGTAAGCTAGCTTCAATTTTCATGCGTAAGCATGCTAAGTATTCAGTGCGGTTGCGCACTTTTGTATTAATTACTCGGGTTAGGTGGTGACAAGGCTTGTTGTCGCGAAGTAGGATCAATTGCTTATGGTGACTTTTAATTTTCTCAGCTGCTCGTGCTATTATAGCATCCTCGCCTCCGTTTTCATTTAGTAAATCTTCTAAAGAGTTGAACAGCACATAGAACTCTCTATTTTTAAGGTCTTTAATAAAACTAATGTGCATTTTTTCCATCGTAGCATTATCTTTAAGATGTTAGTAGAAATCCGTTTGTTTTATATCAAGTTACTTCAATCCGTCAAAATGTTGTAACTCTCATAGATACACTTGTGTGTATGCAAAAAGCATGCCTAACTTATCAATTGTGAGACTATTATATCTTTTCTCGGTTTTTACTCCTGTTAAAGTAACATTTAAAAATAGTTTTAGCATTCACATCACTACCAACTACACATTATGCAATGTTAGTGAGGGTTTACTATCTCTCTTTGTTACATTCGGAAATGATAAATAGTAGTCAATCTCTCTCATTTCTATGTATGAATCTATCTTCGCAGAGCTTATCTCATCCGTTCTAAAGTTGGGATTGATCATGATAGAGTCATTT
>CAZUHZ010000161.1:0-5006 GCA_964620895.1 uncultured Dysgonomonadaceae bacterium
AATTGGTGTTTAAGAGAGAAAAAGGGCAAGCATTATAAGTGTTTGTCCTTTTTTTCCACATACAAAGTCAACTATTAGCAAGAATATTCTTAACGGAGTTTTTCACACTAATTTCAGGTTTAAGTAGAAGTTGCTTTGTGCTCTTTTCTTTATTATTTATACCTGAGAAAAGAAATTTTACAGCTATTTTACAAATATCGCTAACAGGTTGTACAATACATGTAAGCGGTGTAGATAAATAATCGAGGTAAGGATGATTATCGAATGTTATAAGTGATATATCTTCGGGTATTCTTACGTTTTCTTCTTTCAAAGCCTTCATACACCCTAAAGCAATAGTATTGCTTAAAGTAAATATAGCTGTTAATGGTTTACCTTGCTGTAGCAAAAGTTTAGTTTCTAAATAACCATTTTGCACTGTAAAATCATCACCCGTTATTGTGTAATCTTCAAATCCAGCCTCCCCCATTGTATCAGCAAATCCCTTTACCCTCAACAAATTGGGAGTAGATGTTTTAACACCCTGAATACAAGAGATATGTTTATGCCCATTATCTATCAAATATTTAGTTGCTATTTGTGCACCCATATAATTATCGGTTGACACATAAGGCAAATCCAACCCCTCAAAATATCTATCAACACAAACAACGGGAAGATTATTATCATATAAAGATTTTACATGATCAAATTTCATTCCACAAGGAGCAATAATTAGCCCTTCAATATTCCGAGCCCATACCTGCTCCAAATCCATAACTTCAATAGCTATATTTTCATCACTATCAGTTATCATGGTGAGATAATTATGCTTTCTCACTTCAGCACTTATTTCGCTAGCTATATTTGCAAAAAACGGGTTGTTTAATGATGGAACAATAAGTGCGATAGTCTTACTTTTCCCTGTTCGCAGATTGGCAGCAAAATGATTAGGGATATAATTCATTTCTTTTGCTACCTCTTCTATTTTCTTTTGCGATTTTTCACTAATCCTGTATTGCTTTGCTTTCCCATTCAAAACTCTTGAAACTGTTGTTGTGGAAAAGCCAGAGATTTTTGCAATATCTACAATACTTACTTTTTCTATGTTCATAAAAATTGTGTAAATGTTTATGCAAATATAAACAATATTATTAGTTTCAGACTTTGAAAGTTACTAAAACAACCTCCCTGTAAGAAAACTCAACTAATTAACCTTTAAAAGAAAAGAGTATAAAAACACTTTTAAAAGCTACCTACAACTATTAAAGACAAAATTATACATTATAAAAGAACAATCGGTTGTTCTTTTGCAATTTATTTATATCTTTGCTAAACTATATTCAAGTTCATTGCTGTAGTATTACAAAACAATATTATAATTTGTCTTTGCAAGAAAACGACGAATACTGAGTTACTCTCGTTTCTTATCAAAGACTTAAAACAAGGGATTTTCTTGCAGACACTAATTTATGCCTGCAGCTACAAAGCACAATATCTTAATGACCGAAATTTTAATATAAAACTTGGTTTTTTATAAACCATAGTAATTCAAAGAAGCAACAATAATCAAAATTAAAACACTTAAAACATTATGAGAAGTATTATTAAATTCATCATCTTCTTTGTTCCCTTTGCTATATTATTCAATATAAGCTGTAATGGCAACAACTCCCAGGAGAATAAGATTTATGAGGGAGAAGAGGTTTATATAACAAAGAAAGATTTAAAGGACAAAGTAAAAGGCGGATGGGCTGGCCAAGTAATTGGCTGCACATACGGAGGACCTACAGAATTTCTGTGGAATGGCACAATGATTGACGAGCGCGTTCCAATTCCATGGGATGACACTCGCATGAAGTGGTACTATGACACTTTCCCAGGTTTATACGACGATGTATATATGGACTTGACTTTTGTTGATGTTTTCGAGAAGCATGGACTTGATGCTGCTGATTCACTTCATGCACTTGCCTTTGCGAATGCTGGCTATCCTTTATGGCATGCCAACCAAGCAGCACGCTATAATATTCTAAATGGTATAATGCCTCCTGCTTCGGGTCATTGGAAAAACAATCCTCATGCCGATGACATTGATTTTCAAATAGAATCTGATTTTGCTGGTTTAATGTCGCCAGGGATGATTAACTCAGCTGTAGAAATTGCTGATAAGATAGGGCACATCATGAATTATGGAGACGGTTTGTACGGAGGAATTTATGTTGCATCAATGTATTCACTAGCATTTGTTCACGACGATATAGAATTTATTGTAGAAGAAGCTCTGAAGACAATCCCAGCTGAGAGCACCTTTTATCAATGTATTGCTGATGTGATTAAATGGTACAAACAAAATCCAAATGATTGGAAAGCCACTTGGTTTGAAGCTCAAAAGAAATGGACGCACGATATAGGTTGTCCCGATGGTGTTTTCAAAGCTTTAAATATCGATGCTAAAATTAATGCTGCATACATTGTAATAGGGTTGCTTTATGGTAAGGGTGACTATGGAGCAACAATAGACATTAGCACAAGATGCGGTTACGATTCTGATTGTAATCCGGCTAATGCTGCAGGGATTTTAGGAACAATGATAGGATATGACAAGATTCCAGATTACTGGAAACAGGGAATTGATAAAGTTGAAGATTTAAACTTTGATCACACCGAAATATCGCTCACCAAAATATATGAAATAGGTACACGTCATGCATCAGAGATGATTACAAGAAATGGTGGTATAGAGAGCGAAGATGGGTTTACAATTAAATACCAAACCCCAGTGACAGTTCCACTAGAAATAGGGTTTGAAGGATTATATCCTACCGAAAGAAAAACAGTTGGTGCTCAATTGTCTATCTATAATAAAGAAGTATCATTCGAAACAACAGGTTCAGGATTTGTACTTCTTGGCTATGCTGCGTCTGGTGGCAATAAGGATGATATTTTAGAGTTCGACCTATATATTGATGGAGAAATGATTGAAACTATAAAAATGCCAACGTTGTCACTTATACGAAGAACCGATGTAGCATGGAATTACGACCTTTCGGAGGGAACGCACGACGTTACTCTAAAAGCTAAGTATATACCTGAAGGATACTCAGTAAATGCAGGAGAAGTATTGATGTATTCGACCCAAGAACCAATCATCAAAACTTACTTTTAAACACTTTAGAATAAGGGCTTCAGTGTTGTTTACTTATAATATACGCTTAATTAGTCTTTGCAAGAAAAGACTTAAAATAAAGGGTTCTCTTGCAGACACTAATTAAAAAGGGTGTATTGGTATAACATATTGTGGAGCCTTTAAAACTCAAATTGATAAATAAGTTTTTTCTAAAAAAACTACAAACAATGACAAATCAGAATATAGTTGTTATAGGTAGCTCTAATGTTGACTTAACTATAAAAAGCGAAAAGCTACCTTCGCCTGGCGAAACTGTTTTAGGTGGCAATTTCAACAAGTTTTCAGGAGGCAAGGGAGCCAATCAAGCTATTGCCATTGCACGATGGGGTGGTAATGTTAGTTTTATCTCAAAGGTTGGCAACGACGATTTTGGGAAAGAGCTAATCGCATTATATAAAGCAGATAATATCAACACCGATTCTATTTTTATCGATACTAAATTACCAACTGGCGTTGCACTTATATTGATTGATGAAAGCGGCGAAAACATCATCTCAGTTGCATCTGGTGCTAATGCCAGTTTAAGTACCGAAGACTTACACCTTGTTTTAAAACAAATAGACAATGCTCAACTTATATTAATGCAACTCGAGATTCCAATAGAGACGGTTGAATATGTTGCTAAAAGAGCTTCTAAAAGGGGAGTAAAAGTTATACTTAACCCTGCTCCAATGACTTATCTTTCAGATGAGCTTATAAGTTCTTTGTATGCTATTATTCCAAACAAAATAGAAGCTGAACTATTATCAGGAACTAAAATAACCGATTGGGATAGTGCCAAGAATGCCGCCGATTTGATAAGTCAAAAAGGTGTTGAGGTTGTAGTAATTACATTAGGCACAAAAGGTGCGGTAATTAAAGAAGGCAACAGTTATTACACAATACCAGCAATAAAGGTTGAAGCGGTTGACACTACGGCTGCAGGCGATACTTTTTGTGGAGTATTTACTGTTGGGCTGTCAGAGGGTTTGTCTGTCGAAAAAGCTGTAGAGATGGCAACAAAAGCAGCAAGTATAAGTGTTACAAAAGAGGGAGCGCAAGCTTCAATTCCATATAGAAACGAGTTAATAACAAAAGAGTATTAATCAATAAAAAATAAAATTATGTTTATAGTTCAAAGTTATCATGTTGCGGTTTTATTGTCAATAGTAACAATGATTTGTTGGGGTTCTTGGGCTAACACGCAAAAGTTAGCTAGTAAAACTTGGCGCTACGAATTGTTTTATTGGGATTACGTTATTGGAATAGTTTTAATTGCTTTAGTACTTGGCTTTACTATGGGGAGTATTGGAAGTGAGGGTCGCCCTTTCATAGAAGACCTTTCTCAAGCATCAAAAGATAGCTTAGGCTGGGTTCTGTTAGGTGGAGTTGTTTTTAACGCTTCAAACATATTACTTTCAGCTTCAACAGCATTGGCTGGTATGGCTGTAGCTTTCCCTTTAGGTGTGGGTATTGCACTTGTTTTGGGTGTAATAGTCAATTATTTGGGTGAACCTTCAGGCAATCCCACCTTGTTGTTTTTAGGTGTTGGGCTAATTGTATTGGCTATTATTTGTAATGGTATAGCTTCATCCAAAACTACGCGAAATGAAGAGGATAAAGCAAAAAATCGCAAAGGTATTATTATTGCATTTGCAGCGGGTATATTAATGTCACTCTTCTACCGCTTTGTTATTAAAGGTATGGATGTAAACAACTTTGCATCCCCAACCGCAGGAATGTTAACTCCTTATTCTGCAGTTTTTGTGTTTTCTATTGGAGTCTTTTTAAGCAACTTTATTTTTAATAGCCTAGTAATGAGGTTTCCTTTTTCGGGTGAAAGAGTTAATCCCAAAGA
>CAZUHZ010000162.1:0-4952 GCA_964620895.1 uncultured Dysgonomonadaceae bacterium
GTTGCATCAAAGTTGTCGCTACGTGGGCTAGCCGCATCAATTATAGGATTGTCTTGACGATAGTCGAACAGATTTTCCACTCCAATGTATATATTCCAATTGCGGAAGTATCGGGTTATTTGTCCGTTCATCACTGTATGCGATGCAAACGTTTCGTCCCATAGCGGATCCACTGCATCGGGTGTTGGCATTCTTCCACCTCCATTAAATTGAGCAGTAAGGTCGAACTGCCATTTGCCCAATGGCGTTTGATAAGATGCTGTTGCCAATCCTTTATAATCGTTCAGCAGTGGTTTATCCATGCGAGTAACCACGCCTGTTTCAGGATGGGTGTAGTCTGAAGTAGAGTTAGTCCACCTATAAGCTGCAGTAAATATGAATCCATCGAAGAAAGGATAGCTCATCTCTATTTGCGAACTGTTGGTGTACGACTTGTTACCATCGCCCAAATTGTAGAAACTGATGGCATGCGGATTGCTATCCATGTCCACAACTACTTGGTTTATGAAATTAGTTTGATAGTATTCGCCAATCACGGTCAATTGCTTACCAGCAATTGGAATATAGAATGTAGCGTTCACTCCAGCATTCCATGCTTCTTCTTGCTCTAGATTGTCAGCAATATCTACTTTCCTTGAACTAGCCAGTAGGTAGTTGTTTTCTGCCAATATGTTGGCAGTTCTGTATCCTTTTCCAACCGAACCACGCAAATGAATCCATTCGAAAGGATTGTACTTTAAATGCAAACGTGGTGTAATGAAAGTGCCATGCCGTGAACTGTAGTCAGCTCTTAAGCCTGCTAGTAGTATAAACTTATCGTTCAGATTGTAGGTATATTGAGCATAAGCACCAGGTGTAGCTTCGCGGCGATTGTAATTGGTTGATTCTAGTAGTTCCTTAAACTCATCGTAGTTTAAGCTCAGACCTGTACTCAAGTTGTGTTTGTGCGAGAAGTCTTTTTCGTAAAGCAAGCTAGCGTAGAGGTTCTTTTGTGTTACGTCGTATTGCTTGGTGTCAAACATCGACTCTTGGTCGTGAATAGAGCCTGAAGCAATCAGTGCAACACTTTCGGCGAGCTCTCCATCACCAATAACATACGCTTGCTTGGTGTACAATTCTCCTCTATTTGTTTTCAAAGCTATCTCATACGGATTGGTGGTTACTTGTTTCGGGTCTTGTCCGCCAGTTCGCTCTTCATGTATGAAGCGACCACCATATTGAGACATGTACCTGCCCGATTCGTAGTTCCAACGATTCATTAAGTTGAGTTGGTTAGATTTCGGGTAATCTAGGAAAGCGTCACCGTTTTCATCTTGACCTTTCGTGTCGTTAGAGTAATGAGCAAACAATCCTGTAGAAAGTTTCTCATTGATGTGCCAGCTACCATCTGTATTCACTTCCATTCGTTGCGCATCATTAGCAAATAAATTGACAGAAAGAATGTCAGCAGTTGTAGGTTTTTTATATTCCACATTTATTTGTCCCGCTAGTGCCTCGTATCCGTTTTTCACAGACGAAGTCCCTTTTGATATATATATACCTTCCATCCAAGCTCCAGGAACGTAGTCTAAACCAAATGGAGAGGAAACTCCTCTAAAGTTGGGGTAGTTTTCTGTAAGCATTTGCACATAAGTTCCTGCAAGTCCCAATAGTTTAATTTGCTTTGCCCCTGTGGTAGCATCGCTATAAGCCACATCAACCGATGGATTGGTCTCAAAACTTTCGCCAAGGTTGCAACATGCTGCACGGCAAATTTCGGCGTAGGTAATCTTTTGCTCTTGCAACACCGATGTTCTGTTGGCAATTGTGCCAAGGTTGCGTGAGTTTATCACTACCTCTTGTAGCTCTAAGTCTTCTTTCAGAAAGATAGTAAGTTCGTCGTCGTGGTTATCTATGTGTAATGATTCTGTAGAATATCCTGTGTAGCTTACTATTAGATGTTCGTGTGAAGTAGGTGCTTCAATTTCGAAGTAGCCATCTAGGTCTGTAACTGTGCCTTTTTTCGATTTTTCCCAATATATATTTGCGCCAATAATAGGCTCTTTGGTCTCATCAAAAACGTAGCCTTTTATTTTGTCGGCAGCATAAATCGAAAGAGATGAGATAAATAAAAAGAATAAAATTATTTTTTTAATCATAACTTATAATTATAGTTTAAACAGTGTTGATTGGTGTGTTTTTGCAAAACACACTACTATTCGAATAGTAATCTATCCGCATTGAAATTTAAAAACAGCTGTTTTAGGCTAAATTATAAGTATTTCGAGCAACGAGAAGTAAACACGTTTGCTCATGTTGGGAGGTTTTTGAGTGTGAGTAATAAAATCGGTTGATTTATTGCACTCTGTTTGATTGTCGGGTAGGTAAGGAAGTAAAGGGAAGAGTATTTCCAACACTTTTATAGACAGTTGACTAAGGTTCTCTTCAAATGAAATACTTTGTAAATCAATATCTAAACGTTCAAGCGTACACTGATCATGTGAGCTTTCGCAAGTATCAGCATTGTCGATAATGTCTTTATCTGAAGGATGTATGTCATGATGAATATCACAACATTTGTTTGTTATAATTGCTTCTACACCGTAAGCGTTGCAATCGTCACAACAAAATGAATAAGCATTTACCCCTGAGCCAGCATATGTTATCACAAAAGCCAGTAGGAAAGTCAATGATATGGATAAAAACTTCTTCATGCAGCAAAGATATACTTTTCACTCTGATGTAAAGATTTGATTGTTCTAAAAAAGATTAACGCCTAAAGTCTTTATTTGTTCGATTCGGCATCTTCTTTCAAATAATTGTAGAATGCACGTTGTGCCCTCACTTTTGGTTGATCGTTCGTTTTGAAAACATTGTTCAAATTCTCGTCAATAAAAGAGGCTTTCACATTATCGCTCAATTGAATGTTCAGAAAGTCTTTTATTTGTTGTTGATGATTTTCGCAGTATATTGGAAATGCAGTTTCTATGCGACGCCTTAAATTGCGCTCCATCCAGTCGGCTGATGTAAGGTGATAACTAGGGTTTCCGTTGTTGTGAAAATTCCAAATGCGGGTATGTTCTAAATAGGAGTCAACTATGCGTGTTATCTTTATGTTTTTGCTGTATGGCTGGTTAGGTACCAAGCAACAGATACCCCTTATAATCAAATCAATCTCTACGCCAGCACTGCTAGCTTTGTACAGTTTGTTAATCATTTTTTTGTCTTGCAGACTATTCATTTTTAATATAATGCGCCCTTTGTCTCCATTTTTTGCATGCGCCACTTCTCTATCAATCAGTTTGTGTAGCATAGGCACCATGTTGAACTGTGCAACTAGTAGATGGTTGAATTGAATTGTTTGTGGTTTCCCTTCCAAAATATTAAACAATTCGTCTATTTCGGTAATGATATCCTGATTAGATGTTAATAACCCCATATCGCTATAGGTGCGAGCAGTTTTTTCGTTGAAATTGCCTGTACTCAAATAGGCATATCCTTTAATTGGGACCTTTGGGTTTTTGCTACGTTTGCGCACATAAGCCAATTTTGCATGCACTTTTAGTCCTTGCAAACTATATATAATTTTGATGCCTGCCTGATGCATAGCTTCTGCAGTTCGATAGTTGTTTTCTTCATCAAAGCGCGCCTTAAGTTCCACAAACACAGTCACCTTTTTGCCGTTTTTAGCAGCGCTTATCAAACTGTTTATTACTGCAGAGTCTTCCGCTACTCTATATTGTGTTACTTTTATCTCCAACACTTTGGGGTCGAATGCCGCTTGCATCAGAAAACGGATTAAATAGTCGAAAGATTGGTAGGGGTAATGCATCAGCACATCTTTCTTGCGAAGAACACGCAATAGAGACGAGTTTTTCTCAAACTCGGGTATGCGCAGTGCTGGAGGCAAATCGGCAGTGAGTTTTTTGTCGGTAGGATTGGGTAGTTTCATCAAATCGTCAAGATTTAAGTAACGCCCCGATGGTAACAACTCTTCATCCTCAATTTCATAGGTGTCACGCAGATATTTCAGAAAGTAATCAGGCATTGCTTTATCATACTGAAAACGTGTAACAGCACCAATCTTCCGTTTCCTCACTTTCTTTAAAATTCTCTCGGCTAGGTTTGTGTGATCTTCATCCTCAACCGAAAAATCTGCATCTCTCGATATCCTCAAGCTATAACATTCACCCACTTTATAACCTGGAAACACACTCGAAAGGTTTGCTCTGATGATATCATCAATAAACATGATGTAATTCATACCATCGTGCGAAGGCAACTCAATAAATCGGGGCACCTTGGTGAAGGGTATCTTCATGATTGCATAGGTGTAATCGCTTAGGCTGGGGTCTCCATTTTTTTTCTTTCGTGGTAGCAAGCTAACTACTTGATAGATGCGTGCATCAAGGATAAAAGAGTGTATGTAATCTTTCTTAATAATCATGGGGGTGAGGTAGGGGAATACCTCCTCGTTGAAATATTTGGTTACAAAGTTGCGATGAAAGGGTAACACCTCGTCCGATTGATAAAGAGTGATGTTGTTCTCTTTTAGTTCGGGTAGTATCTCTTCGTCGAATATTTGGTAATACTCCTCTTCTTGTTGCATCACCACGGTGTTTATTTCAGACAATGTCTCCAATGCCTCTTCAACAGACTCTTCTTTAATATCTTCTACCAAAGAACTGTGGTAGCCCGAAACGCGAACTTTGTAAAACTCTTCGAGGTTGGATGAGAAAATGGACAAAAACTTAATACGTTCATACACAGGAAGCGATTTGTCTTTTGCTTCAAGCAAAACACGGTAGTTGAATGATAACCAACTGATATCTCTTTTAAAGTATTTGTATTTTTTGTTGTTTTCCATATCTTCATGCTTTCAGCTCGTGGTATAATATTTTTGTAACGTAAATTTAATAACTTTGTTTTAATAAAAAAATAAAGAATGAAGAAAATAGGACTTTTATCAGATA
>CAZUHZ010000163.1:0-4942 GCA_964620895.1 uncultured Dysgonomonadaceae bacterium
ATTCTCAATTCTTCACCTCTCACACAACGACCTAAACGGACAATACATACAATTATCCTCATTCTCCGTTTGCACAAAAGGAATATCTTGGTTGAACAGTTCCAGTATCTTTTCATTTAAAAGAGCTTCAAACGCTGGGAAGTAAACAGCTACATCATCCACCTGTTGTTTGTTGCAAGTAACAGTAGATGAGAAATTGGTAAATGAGGTTCTCATAAAGTAGATACTAGGCGACAATGTTTTGTTGGGCTCCACTACATTGTAGAAGTAACAGTAGATGAAAACCTGCAAAATAGGTCTGGCTCGTTTAGCATTCGACGAATCAAATAAATCTTCCAACCCTCTAAAATTCAAATCGCCCCTGCCCGATTTATAATCGATAATGCGAGTAATACCGTCCTTCTCGTCAACCCTGTCGATGCTCCCTTTAAATTTTACAGACAATGCATCATCTACCTTATGATTCAATCGAAACACCTTCTCAGAATCTCTGTAAATGAAGGGTGCATAACCTGCATCAATCTTTAGCACTTGCTTTATGTAGCTGCGCAATGTTTCGCCCACCAAATAGTTGTTTCCTTTCAGAGGCTTTGGTTTGCCTTTCTGCTTTCTATACAATTCAGCAAAAGCCTCTTCCAGTTTCTGGGTTATATAAGCATCATTTTTTATTATTCTATACAGTATATCCTCCGTCACTACGCTGTTTTTGTACCTATCGTATATCTCCTGCATTATCTTGTGCAGGATAGAGCCAAAGATGGAATGTTCAATCGACTCCTCCACCTCGTCCTCTTCAGAAAGCTCCTCTACATGCATTAAGTAGAAGCGCAATGGGCAGTCGATATAATTGTTGAATGACGAGGCAGACAATGCTCGCTCGCCCCCAACTCTAAACTCATTCAGTTTCTCCCACACTGTGCCTGTTTTGTTTACAACAATGGGTTCGGCTTGTGGCGATTTCACTTGGTAAGAAAACAGTCGTTCGTTTATATTGAACCTATCGGGATAGAGATACTTTATTTGATACAAATAGCGACTCACCTCGCCCGATTGAGCACCCTCGGCACGCGTATCGTACAAGAAATAGACGTTCTTTGCACGCGAAATCATCCGATAGAAGTGATAGGCAAATATGCTGTCTTGAAACTCATAGGTGGGCATATCAAACCCTTTGCGCAAAGTGTAAGGGATAAAAGAGTTAGATGGTTTTCTCAGTGGGAACACCCCTTCGTTCATCGATAGCATAATGATGTTTTCAAAATCGAGCACACGTGTCTCTAGCACTCCCATTACTTGCAGCCCCGATAGTGGCTCGCCACTAAACGAAACGCTGAGCGAAATAGCCAATCGGTCTAACAGCTTGAAGTAGGTATCGAAAGACATGTTGACCGTCACATTTTTCAATGTCTCCTCCAATCGGGTAATGGTTTTAAAGTACTGCACCACAAACTCACGCTCCAAGTCCATCGATTCCACATCGAAGTTTTCTTGCTTTTCATCAATATCAACTTGTTTTTCCTCTTGTGTTGCTTTTGTCAAATAGCCATACACTGTTGTCAACACCTGTTTTAGATACCCTGCAATATCTTGCCACTCGTTTATGCCACAAAATATCGACTGGAAAAGTGGATGCCCTTGCAATTCATCTTCGGGCACCATTACTTGATTGTTCTTCAAGATGTGTTCTTTCACTGCTTCGCCTTCAGTTTTGGCGGCAATCTTCATCAGCGAGTTGTTGAGTATCGATATTACATACCTAAAATAGAAATGGCGTTTCCCATCCACAATGCGAACTTTGCGCTGTGCATCAGCCAAATGTTTTATCAATCCCGCAATTGAAGAGTGCGAAAGGCTATAGCCCATTGTCACATTTATCTTGCCGATAGATTCGGGCACAGAGTAGAGAATGGGTAGCAGTAAATTTTCGTCGGGCAACACAACTGCTGTATTGATGGCTTGCGATGGATTGGCTATTTTTTTATCGGCAATCAGTTGATTCAATAGCGATGTTGTATATTTTGCTTGCCCCACCCCCGAGGGGATACCCATCACTTCAATGTTTATTTTATCGTCAAACAGGGGCAAATCGATGGTGCGTTTCGATGGGAAGAGTGTTTTGTTACGCTCCACCCACAGCGATGCTTTATTGGCAGGGTCGTTCACAAAAGGAGATTCGTAATCCCAATAAAAATCGGCAGTGCCATTTGCTCGTAAATGCTTGAGCAGTTCTATCTCGGAAGTAGAAAGCGCATGAAGCCCCACAAACACAATTTCACCCGTTGGTATATCCAGCTCATCCCCATTTTTAGCTCTTTGTGCCACATCTCGATAAATCATGCCTTGATAAGCCAATCCTTTCTTTTGCAACAACGCTCTAAACTGAGTGTATAGAGGAAACAGCACCTGCCAAGTTTCCATAAACTTCTGCTTGGTGTCGCTCGATTCGTAGGGCATAAAATTAGACCAAAACTGTCTAATAGCCTCAATCTGCCCTTCGGTTAGGTAGGTAGCATGATCGTCTATCGATTTCAGATCGGTCACATTGGTGAATAGTTGCTCGGCATCTATCATATATTTGTCCACATCGTCGAAGTCGCTTAGTAGCATTTCGCCCCAATAGACAAAATCGTCGAACGACTCGTCCGACTGGCTAACACCAATAAAAAGATCATAGAGCATCACCAACAGTTCTATCTTATCAATTTGCTGATAGCTAGAAAGTTGCTCAATGAGTTCGTTGATGGTGATAACCTGAGGCGAGAAAAGTGGTTTGCCCGAAATTTGGGCTAAATACTTTTGGAAAAAGAGTCCTGCCCTGCGGTTGGGAAACACAAACGTATGTTGATACAGGTTCTCGCCATATTGGGAGTAAAATGTTTGGGCTATTCGGTAGAGAAATGGTGTCATGATTGTATAGAGATGTTTTCACAAAATTAGCAAAATTAACGAGATTCAATCTATTATAAGTTGAGAGATATTTCAGAAAAATGAACAAGCCTCATCGTCTTGTGTTCTATTAGGTGCATGAAACATACTGTCTGTCAAGTAAATCTATGCAGACATTCTATAAAAATCAAAAAAACAACAATGGAAAATTTAAAAGGTAAAGTAGTAATTATAACAGGGGGTGCAGCTGGTATTGGTGGTGCTATAACATCAGTGTTGATGGAGCGTGGTGCGAGTGTGGTGGCGGTAGATATAGACCAAAAGGCAGGAGAGGAAAAAGTGAAGGAAAACCCCGACAAGATTGCATTCTTAAAAGGTGATATCTCTAAGGAGTCTGTAGCCAAAGACGCAGTAGCATTAGCAATTGAGAGATTTGGCAAACTTACGGGATTAATAAACAATGGACATCCTTCGGTAGAGAAATCGATACTAGAACATACCGACGAAGATTGGGCACTATCAATGGATGCGGGCTTTTACGCCACGCTCTATTTTATGAAAGCTGCCTACCCAGAGTTGAAAAAGAGCAAAGGTGCTATTGTTAATTTCGGGTCGGGTGCTGCAATAAAAGGAAACATAGGACAATCCAGCTATGCAGCTGCCAAAGAGGCTATACGGGGCTTGAGCCGTGTGGCAGCTAACGAATGGGCTGAAGACGAAATTCAGGTAAATGTGGTGAGTCCGCTAGCGTTGACCGAAGGTCTTGCCAAATGGAAAGAGACAAGCCGTGAGGAGTATGATAAAGTGGCGGAGAAAGTACCCATGAAACGCTTTGGCGACCCACGAAAAGATATTGCTCCTGTAGTTGTTTTCTTGTTGAGCGATGATAGTCGTTATATGACTGGACAGACAATAATGGTGGATGGTGGGAGCACTATGCTTACCTAACAGCAGGTAATACAAAAGGTAATACAACTCTCATTTTGAATACCCAATTCAAAGTGAGCGTTTTTTTATTTGGCATTAGGTCACTCCTAGTGTAAGAGGATAAAACCCCAAACAACCCAACCTCCACTCTCTCTCAAGATTGCAAGTGATGGGGGGTGGAAACCATGTGCTCCTACGGTGCATCAAAATTGATAAGGGGTAGATGGCGTAGAGTGACGAAGCAATAAGTTCAGAAAAATTTGTCATTCAAAACCATTGCCCCTATATGAAACTAATTTGCTATATTTGAGTATTTAAAATCATTTTCTACCAAAACATATTCAATAAACCATGTTGCAACCAAAACAAATTTTAGTAATAGATGACCTCTTAACTCCCCAACAAAACTTTGAAACGAGCGTTAAGAAAGCAAACTTAGACTACGACGTAGTCTGGGACGAAAAAGCAGCTACACCTGCCAAGGTGGAGGTGATAGTAACTGTGTTGAAAAAGCTAGACAAAGAGTACCTTCAACAATTCCCCCATCTGAAGGTGATTGCTGTTGCTTTCACTGGCTACGACTCTGTGGATATGGGGTATTGCCGCAAGCATGGCATAGCCATATATAATGTGCCCAAATACTCAACCAATTCGGTTGTTGAATTGGCTATTGGTCTCACCATTGCTGTGTTGCGAGAGATAACGTATGGCAACAAGCTAATTCGCAACCAACAATGGAGCTTTCAACCTGGTATAGAATTGTTTGGAAAAACAGTTGGCATAATGGGTACAGGCGAGATTGGAGTGGCAACTGCCAGGATATTCAAAGCCTTTGGATGCGAGGTGATTGGATGGTCGAGAAGCGAGAACGAAGCTTTTACAACTATTGGAGGGAAATACATTGCAGACAAGCAAGCGTTTTTTGCTGCTGCCGATATTGTTTCGGTGCACTTGCCGCTGAACAAAGAAACGAAGGGAATTATTGGCAAGCAAGAGTTATCAGCAATGAAAGAGACAGCCATTTTGGTGAATACCGCCCGAGGAGCTATTGTGAATGAAGCCGATTTGATTGCAGCATTGAATCAAAAAGAGATTGCTGGAGCGGGTTTAGATGTATTTGAAAAAGAAC
>CAZUHZ010000164.1:0-4912 GCA_964620895.1 uncultured Dysgonomonadaceae bacterium
TTAAATGAGAGAGATGAAGATTAAACATCTATTCTTACACCTATTTTTTGTGATGGTGGTTGTTATTGTTAAACCATGAAAAACTATAACTGAGTCTATTCTGAAAACACCAAATTGCTAATATCATGCACTGCAAAAAAGCATTGCTCTACTAAGTTGAACTTAGGAGTATTGTTGTAAATAAATGAGCGTTTATTTTTTAGTCTAAAAAAATTTGGTTACTTTTCGATATGCTATATATTTAGTCAATTTATGGCTGTTTTAAATTAGAAACAGGAATAACACAAGACAATTAAATAAAGTAAATGTAAACCAAATAAAATATATACATATGAACAAAATTATGCAGTGTGTCCCCAACTTTAGTGAAGGACGTGACGAGAAGACAATTGAGAGAATTATTGATTCGTTTAGAAACAAGGATAAAATAAAGCTATTAGATTATGGCTTTGATGACTATCGCAATCGGCTTGTTGCAACCGTAGTGGGTGAGCCCACTGAGTTGAAAAATGCAGTGTTGGAAGCTATTGATGTAGCTGTGAAGCTGATAGATATGACTCGCCACAGAGGACATCATCCACGCATGGGTGCAGTGGACGTTGTTCCATTTATTCCTATCAAGAATGTAACCATGGAAGAAACAATAGCTCTCACTAACGAAGTGGCGAAAGAGGTGTCGGAGAAACACAACTTGCCTGTTTTTCTTTATGAGGAATCGGCTTCGGCAGAACATCGTCGGAACATTGCATCTGTGCGTAGAGAAGAATTTGAGGGGCTGGAGAAAAAGATGAAACAAGCTAATTGGAAGCCTGACTTTGGACCAAACAAACCTCACCCAACAGCAGGTGGTGTTGCCATTGGAGCCCGCAAACCACTAATTGCCTTTAATGTTAATCTAAATACCCCGAATATGGAGATAGCGGATAGTATTGCAAATAAAATACGTCACATAGGTGGTGGTTTGCGATTTTGTAAAGCTATGGGTTATGAGTATAAAGAGAGAGGTATCACACAAGTATCTATAAACTTGACTGACTTTACACGCACTTCTATTTATCAAGTGTATGAAATGGTACGCATGGAAGCAAAACGCTATGGTGTTTCTGTAATCGGATCACAAATTGTGGGCTTAGTCCCTATGCAGGCATTAATAGATACAACAGAATATTATTTAGGGCTTGAAAACTTTTCAATGAATCAAATATTAGAAACCAATATAATGGAGTAATTTTGCTTCAAAAAACAGCTGATGGAAAGTTTTCAAATAATTGAAATTACGGCAGTCGTATTTGGCGTGTTGAGTGTATGGTATGCTCACAAAGAAAATATTTTGGTGTTTCCGTTTGGGATTGTAAATGTTTTGATATACATATATATCTGTATATCAACACAGCTTTATGCCAATGCAGGTATTAATGTTGTCTATTTTATAACCAATGTGTATGGTTGGTATAATTGGTCGCGAACAAATGAAAACCAGGAATCACTACAAATATCACGCAACACTAAAACACAAAATGTAGTGTGGTTTTTGTCGGCAATTCTCCTGTATGGAGTTATTGTGTGGATATTGCGTGTAGCCAATCAAGACAATCTTGTGTATTTAAATTCTATATTGCCATGGATTGACGGAATGAACACCTCTTTCTTCTTGTGTGCCACTGTATTAATGACCATCAAAAAAATAGAGAATTGGTGGTT
This sequence comes from uncultured Dysgonomonadaceae bacterium, assembly GCA_964620895.1. Taxonomy (GTDB): domain Bacteria; phylum Bacteroidota; class Bacteroidia; order Bacteroidales; family Dysgonomonadaceae; genus UBA2632. The sequence goes on from CAZUHZ010000164.1 coordinate 1,702, forward strand.
CTGGATTGCTGGGAATGTACTTTCCATTCCTGTTTATTTTTCACAAGGGCTTTACTTTACTAGTTTGCAATATTCTATCTTCTTGGTGATAGCCATAATGGGCTTGAGAGCTTGGAATAAGGGATGGGCTGAGAGGAGAGATGTTGTGTAGCTATTTATTATGAGTGCACTCTTTTGCTGATAATTACTTTTTTTATACCTTTTGTTGGCGCAGGTCTCCCGACCTGTGCCTTATTCTTACAACACTGTCAGTACAAGTTAGATACTTGCGCTAGTTGGTGTTATAATGTCTAAACTGAACCTATGTTGAAAAACGGAACAGTGAATGTGACTGATGGCATCGTTTTTTTATTTTTAAAAAGTAAGGCAAATCGATGATTTATAAATGTGGTTTCTTTCTTTATTAAAGAAACTACCACCTTTTAGTGTTAAATTTTATACTGACGTACGCAATTATTGTATATTTGTGCAGTTTTATTATGAAATCCGACAATTAACAAAAGAATAATATAGTGTAAATTAAAAAGAAAGATGACAGAAAGAATTCAAAGAAGCCTAAGAGATTCAAAAACAGCTAGATGGGCTGCTCTTCTTATTGTGTCAATTACAATGATGTTTGGTTATTTTTTAACCGACATTTTGGCACCCCTTAAGGGATTGTTAGAAGGACAAATAGGATGGTCTAGCAATGAGTTTGGCACGTTTAATAGTGCTTATGGTTGGTTTAATGTGTTTTTCTTCATGCTGATTATTGGGGGTATTATCCTCGATAAAATTGGCGTAAGGCTTACAGGGTTAATGGCAACAATAGTTATGGTTGGTGGTGCAGCCATGAAATATTGGGCTGTTTCAACACATTCGTTAGATGGTCAAACCATCTTGGGTATCAACTCACAGGTGATGGTTGCGAGCATTGGATTCGCAATTTTCGCAGTTGGTATTGAAGTTGCTGGTATAACCGTTTCAAAAATTATCTACAAATGGTTTAAGGGAAAAGAACTAGCATTGGCTATGGGATTGGAGATGGCAATGGCGCGTATTGGTACTGCAGCTGCACTTTCTGCATCAGTGCCTATAGCTAGAGCAACTGGTATAATAGATGTTTCGCGTCCAGTTTTGGTTGGTCTTATAGGATTGTGTATCGGCTTAATAGTTTTTATTGTCTATATGGTTATGGATAAAAAACTAGACGAGTCGGATGGTATAACTTCCGATTCAGTAGTTGCGCCCGAAGATCAATTTAAGGTTAAAGACATTCTAACCATCATCACCAATCGTGGTTGGTGGTACATTGCCATATTGTGTGTGTTGTTTTATTCTGCAGTTTTCCCATTCTTGAAGTTTGGAGCCGACTTGATGGTCAACAAATTTGGAGTGAATGAGTCTTTAGCTGGAACAATTCCTGCATTACTCCCTTTTGGCAATATCTTATTGACTCCGCTTTTTGGAACTATATATGATAGAAAAGGAAAGGGTGCTTCTATTATGATTATGGGTTCTATATTATTAATTATTGTACATGCATTGTTTGCAGTACCATTCCTTACCAATCCTATCACAGCTATTGTATTGGTGCTAATTCTAGGAGTTGGATTTTCACTCGTACCATCTGCCATGTGGCCATCTGTAACAAAAATTGTTCCAGAGAGACAGCTAGGTACAGCCTTTGCCCTTATCTTTTGGGTTCAGAACTGGGGTTTGATGGGTGTTCCAAAACTAATTGGATGGGTACTGGATAAGTATTGTATTACAGGACAAGTTGTTCGTGATGGATTGACGGTACACACTTATGACTACACCTTACCAATGATTATTTTTGCAGGTTTTGGTGTGTTAGCTCTTGTTTTTGCATTTTTGCTGAAAGCAGAAGATAAAAGAAAAGGTTATGGGTTGGAGCTGCCAAACATACAAGCGTTGAAAGAGGTGGTTGTTGAGGCTGAAATTAGAGAAGTGTAAGATAGTAAGAGCGATATACTATCAGCGAACAATATATATAAAAGCGAATTCCGAACGGGATTCGCTTTTTTTAGGGTTGAGGTGTAGGTTGAAGCCTTGCAAAATTTGTAACGTTATTAAAATAGACGTTCGTTTTATTTAAACACAAAAGGCTATATCAATTAAGATACAGCCTTTTGTGTTTACAAGTTTAGAAGTTCTAAACTAATGTTTTAATAGTTGCTCATGCTTCGCTGGCGTTTTTTGCGTGGCTTTGCCACATCAACTGTGATAGTACGTCCGTCATATTCAGCATCGTTTAGCTGATCAATAGCACGATGACCTGCTTCGTCATCTTCCATTTCAACAAATCCGAATCCTCTGGAGCGTCCTGTAAAGTTGTCAGTAATAATTTTTGCTGAAGATACTGTGCCGTATTCTTCAAAAAGTTCTCTTAAATCTTGTTCTGTAATTTGGTAGGTTAACCCTGCAATGAAAATGTTCATGTGAAAATAATAAATTAAAATGTTGAATTTGTGCAAAGGCTTGCAATAGAAAGGTGAGAAAGATTCGACTGTGAAGTGAGAAAACTAAATACCAATACTAGATGCTTGCTAATGCACCTGAGAGGGTAATATAAGAAAAGTTTTTCACAAATGCAAGTAATGGATGGCTCTGTTGCTTTATAAGCTGTGTTTTACCACTGCAACGGCAGTGTGAAATGTTGATTGATTTGTGCATATATCACATGGCACTGGGCCTGCCTGATGAAATGTTTTTCTATTTCATCAGGGGCAAATACCAGCACTAGATGAAGAGTAGGGAAAGAGTAGTTACAAGCACACTGAGTGTTTTTTCAGAGTGGACTCTTTGTTTTTTGGATCTTTTAGAGCTCATAGTCAACAATCTCTTTACCTGTTTCTAACTTCGTCTTGTTGATTTTGACATGTATATTAGCCTTTTTATTTAGAAACTCACGTCTCAGCTTTTTTATCTCTCCGTTGGTAACTCTAGGTTGAAACTGACCAGTGATTTTTTGTTTGTTTTTATCGATTAATTCGAAGCTGCGAGATTTGAGGTCAATTGTTGTTAGTGTTCCAATTACTACAACTCCATTTTCGTCGTTATCAATATCATTAATATCGTCTATTCTGCGTGTCGAGCTAGGTTTATTGCTCCTACTCGAATTATAGTCTTGCGCATGCAATGGTACTTGAGCTGTATCTTTTTCTGTGGTATCAAAAACAGGTCTTGGTTTATTACTTCTACTTGAGTT
>CAZUHZ010000165.1:0-4894 GCA_964620895.1 uncultured Dysgonomonadaceae bacterium
GGAAGTCCACAGTGTCATAGGGACAATTTAAGAAAAGCAAACTGAATACGGAAAATAAGAAAGAGGCGTTGTCCCGCAAGGGATAATGCCTCTTCTCTTGCCAGTGAAAGTTAAGTGATTATTTCGTATTGAACATTTCTATCCTTCAGAGCCGTATCGATTATATTCTGATCAAATCCATCTGCTAAATGAATGTATAGACTATCTCTCGCGCGACTACAAGCAACATAATACATTCGCACGAACTCATCGGCAGCGGCTTCTTTTAATATTTCTGGTTTATTATAGACTGCAGGTAATTTTATTTTATCAAAATTATTCGGACTTACGCTTACGATTACCTCATCCCACTCTAGTCCTTTTGCTTGGTGTACAGTCATATATTTGCTACCAGGAGAAAAAACTTCAGTAAACAGCTTAAAAGAGGTTGTCCAAGTTAGAGCTGTTAAATTCGATACAATTGGTTTATTATTATTCAAATCATATTCGTCAAAAACAGGAACATAGAAAGATTCTCCAAGCAACAAAACCTTTAAATCGTTATATTTAATCTCATCAAGCCTATTGTTAAAAATCGTTATTACTTCAACTGGCGATGAAGAGTCAGTTAATCCCTTAAAGGTATCATCTATAATTTCGGTTATTTGCCTTACAATGGAGTGGCTAAGTTTCCTACGATCAATATCAGTATAGAGCTTAAAAGCATTTAATGCATCAACGAAAGAGCCCTTTTCATGTGCCTCACTTAATTTGAAAATAAACTTAAAGGCACGAACCCAAGTAACATTATTTATTTCTGTAATTTCGGCTCTTATATCAATAGGAGAGTTGTAATATGAGTTGTAAATGCTTGTTAGTATTTTGATTTGATCATCTTCAATATCCCGAATATATGCAAAGGCTTTCGCCCATGCACGTGTTAATACAACTCCGCCTCTTTCTATCACGGAGGCTATTATTAATTTGACATTTTCAGAATCTCCAATAAGAAACCGTACAGGTGTTTCTTCGATAATAGCTTTTTTATCTTCACTATCGTATGGGCGAATTGAAGTTTGTATCACGTTTGTATCGGACTGGCGCAAAAAATTGCAGAAATGTACAATATTATTTGTTGAACGCCTATTCCCATTAATCACATACTCCGACAATTGCCGTTCTCCATTTGGAGTAAAATTCGCAAACTGAGATGGTCTTGCTCCTTGAAAACTGTAAATTGATTGTGCAATATCGCCTATAATACCGATTGTTGTTGATTTCGCTCCGATAAGCTTGATCAACAATGTTTGCAGAGGATTGGTGTCCTGAAATTCATCGACAAATATGAACGGAAATTTAACTCGCAAAGAATACAATGCTGTCGGATTTGTTTTCAATATTTGATATCCAAAAAATAGGATTTCATTGTGGGTTAGTTTTCGTGATTCTGACCACGCGTATTTTTTTATCGGTAATTTGTGATTTTCTGCAATGCTATTCGATGCTGACAGCTGTGTTTTACCGCTTTCCAAAAACACAGTATTATCAACCTGAATCTCTCCCATAAGTTTTTTACTATATGATGGCGGTATTGTTTCACCCGTTTTATCAATAATAAATTTATAAATTTCTTCTCTATCAATTCCATGTAATATGCCTAAGCCTTCTATCTGTGATGTAATAGGCTTATTTCCTTGGATATCGATGATAAATTGTTCTTTAATAATCCTGCGTAAATCTATCTGGAAGGGCTTGATAATGTGTTCGATAATAAAGCCATGGATAGTAAATACTTCAACAGAGTCAGAGAACCTGTTGAAACGGTGTGTTATCTCTTCTACAGCGGCATTAGTATATGTAATACACAATACTTTTCTCAAACGGCTCTGGGCAATAATTGGATGCTTTGTAACAATATTTTTTACATTCTCAACCAGAAAATGTGTTTTTCCCGCTCCTGGTCCCGCATAAATCTTGACATGATTTTGGAATTGCTCAGCAGTTAGGATTGTTCCTGATTCTATTTCGAAAGCCATTCCAACCCCTCCTTAATGTAGCTTGGAACAGTAATTTTGGCTGCCAAGTCTTCATTTGAAAGAATACTCAATGCGACATCACCTTTTCGTTTTTTAGCATATCCAAGAAACAACTGAGCAAAGAAAAAGTTATGATATTTAGCGGTGTTAGCGACATCACTTGCTACAGCTGTTTGAAATATTGAGATCATATCACCTATTTTTTTCTTTGTCTTAGCATTAGAAATAGCCCCTTGGTTTGATACCCATTGAGCAAAGTCAAGACCATATGTATTAGTGAACTCCGATAGGCAATCGGGCAATACAATTTTTAGCAAACTCTTTGCTACATCAGAATTATCAGTATTTACAAGGAACAATTCATCCTCAAATGTCTGTCCGCCTAGCAACTGTGAAACTAAACTAAAATTATCAATGGGGAACAGATCATTTAGCTTTTTGATGTGCCTTGCCCCTTCATACTGTGTATAATCGGCAATGGATTTGAGAATATTGTCTTCAATCCAAGGAAAATCATTATCGGTAATGCAAAGCACCTTTTTATTAACAGCATTTCCATTAAACAGTTCAATAAAGTGCTCGAAATGCTTGCCCCCTATCTCAACTATCGAGATATGAGCATCTTCATACGAGCAGTTACACTTTTCCATAAACAGTGGCAATAGGAGCTTCTCGGCAATCCCTTCAACAAGAATAACCTTATCCGCAAAAAGCATATCAGAACGGGTTACATCAAGGAATTTAGTTAAATGCTTTTTAGCGTTTTCTTTATCTGCAAAATGTTCCTCAAGACTCTGCTGGCAACATTCTGAACCATCATCTAAACGGCAATAGTCAAGCATAAACATGTTGTCAATACCAGCTACCGCCGAAATATTACTTGAATGTGTGGTTACAAAAATTTGTTGATTTAGTTTATTTTCCTCATCTAAATTCCGAAGAAATTTAAATAGCTTATATTGCATAGCTGGATGGAGGTGTGCTTCAGGTTCTTCGAGGCAAAGAATGCGAAAGTCCTTACCTTTTCTAATCTCCGTTATTTTTATAAGCATATAAATGTTTATCAGGTTATTATATCCAAGTCCATTGTATGCAAGAGGGACTACAAAGTCACCTTTAGTATCTTTAACATCAGTTACATAAGCATCTGAAACACGAACATCTGGTCTCAAGTTTTGGAAGATTGATACATTACCTTGCTGTAGGCCGATTTCATTTTGCTCATTTTCAAATAAATCGGACATTTTTTCGAGTGCAGGCTTTAGAATTACTTTCAAATCATCAGACAGCTTTTGCCTAAGTTCTCTGATAGCCTGAATATTATCTTGGTCTTTAGTGAATGCCTCAATCTCTCGTTTGGTTTCCTTAGAAACATTCTCGCTGGTTCTTTCAGCTTCAATAAATCTAATATCAAATATACCTATCGCATCTTTTTTATCAGCAGGGGTATCACTGGCACCGTTAGTATATGACCATTCGTAGCGGTTAATAAAAGTTTCCAGTAAAGAGAGATACTCTTCTGTTGTTTTAATATCCTTAATTGCTTTTTGATAGTCGGCTAATGCTTTAGTTTGAAGCGAAAATACAAGTTTAACGACTGCCACTAGTGAATAGATGGCATTTTCACCGTCTTCTTGTCGCGATTGCTCTACTTCCTTCATGCCCAGAAAGGGTACAAGCTTAATAATACTCTCATCTTCCGTATCATCTTCGGAAATTTCATGCCTGATTTCATATTCAATCTCAATGCGTGGGGGATCATCAAGATATTTTGTTGCATATTCCAAAAGATTGTTCTTATTAAAATCATGAACAGAAATAGAAGAAGGATCGCTTAAAAGTCGAATTGCATATAGCAAGCCTGTTTTGCCCGAATTGTTTGAGCCAATTATAACATTCAGACCTTTTCGGAATTTCATAGAAAAATCATTAAAGTTTCTGTAGTTCCGAATGGTAACTTTCTGGATATACATATTATATTTACACCTCACAGTCTATTCATTTTTAAAATTTTACGCCACATCTAAGTCATCATGAGCACTTCAACTCTTATGACCTGTCCTTATAAGGTAAAAGGGGGCAAAACCATACTAAATTTATATAGATTATCCGTTAGCTAATCATCCAAACCGTTTCATCTCCGCAGATGTTGCGGATCTTTAAGCGAAGGGGTTTCTCTTCGCTTTTTATGCTTCCATCCCAAAAGTCCTTTGTTTTTGTACCATTAAATATCACATAACCCAGCTTGTCTATTTTTATTTCTGTATCTGAATGCCATTCGCCGCTATCAGCAGTACAGTCAACCGATAAAAATTCTATTAACTCTAAGCCCTCATTGCTTATAACAATTGGCCTATATGGTCTTTTTTCGCTGGAATTTGCAAAGGCTTTTTGATTGTATTCATCAATTTTTTGGTTTACACGGTCGCTCATAAATCGGTTTATTGTTGTTTTATACTCGGGAATCAAGGTTTCTTGCACCTGTTCACAGGAAAATTCTGCATAATCCTCAATCACAACATCATCAAGAATATCTTTCAAATCCCTAAGCTCGATTTTTATTGTAGTGCTGTCATCATCAGTAATAAATTTTTCTATCTCCGCTTTATCTGTGATGTCTACATAGTAAACAATTACTTTTTTAATATTGATGTCCAGATCGGGAATGGCTTCATGCAAAATGCGGTTTATCATAACCACATCAAGAAGCTTTGAGCTGCTGTCCATAAGATTAGGCACATAGACCGGAATTGTGCCCAGCTTGCTGTCAGATATGGCCCCTTCCCAAAAGCTGTCCAGATCATCTTCATTTTTAAGTCCCGGAATAAGGGACTTAATTTTCTCCATGGTTTGAATAGGATTTCTGTAAAGGGAAACAC
>CAZUHZ010000166.1:0-4839 GCA_964620895.1 uncultured Dysgonomonadaceae bacterium
TCAACATCGGTATCCATCAAATACAATTTGATTCTACCAACAGCTACTTCCCAAATATGTGTTTTTACATTCCTACCTGGAAACTCCACTTCGTGTACAAAAGGAGTACCATCATCATTTTTAAGCATAGTAATTGGCAAACTACCAAAGTTTTGAGCCTCATATTTAGCCTCTTGTTGTCCGTCGAGTGCCAACCATTGAGTAAAATAACCAAATCTGTAAAGAAATCCTACAGCTGTCATGTTTACATTACTATCGCTTGCCTCTTTTAAATAGTCGCCAGCAAGAACTCCCAAACCACCTGAATATATTTTCAGTACATGCGTCATGCCATATTCCATACTGAAATAGGCAATACTGGGTCTGTCATTGTTTGGTTTTTCAGCCATATACTCATTAAACTTGTCATATACAATATGCAAATCTTTCATGAGCTCTTTATCTTCGATGATCTCCTCACAACGTTCGTTTGTTAAGCTTTGCAACAATTCGACGGGATTTTTATCACCACTTTCCCAAAATTCGGGATCTAGTTTTTCAAATAATGCTTTTGCTTCATCATTCCATGTCCACCAAAGATTGTGAACTATTTCTTCTAACGGGAGCAACTCCTTGTGTAAAATAGAATGTATTTGCAAATCCTTCCAATTTGGCGAATTTGCATGACTTGTCTTAATAATCATATTTTATTATTTATTTGTTTTATTATTTTCTTCTTTTTGTTTCTGTGAATAGAGTGCTATTAACAATGCGAATTTAGTGTAATTCTTACTCATTATTGCTATTCTTAGCTGATAATCTTTCAATTGAGTTATGCAAAGCTTTGCAATAAGCCTCTTCGTAGTGAACAATAAAATGCTCCCAGTCGGCAGAGTCGGCTAATTTAAGGGCAGCATCTCTTGTTTCTTTTATCTCCTTTTTGGTCTTTTGCGACAAGCTTATTAAAGCCTCTGCAATTTTTGTAGATACCTCATCAGAGTTATCCTCATCTCTTTTTATAACCTCAACCCCATCATCTATCCCTTTTACATCTCCCTGTTTTGTAGCCCATGCTCCAAAACCAGCTAATGAAGTAGTAACAGTTGGGATAGAAAAAGCAATACTCTCATGCGGAGTATATCCCCAAGGCTCGTAGTAAGATGGGAATACGGTGGCATCTAACCCAATCAGTAAATCATAGTACGAGGTGTTGAATATACCATCATCGCCATTGAGGTAAGATGGCACGAAGATTATACTCACTTTTTCTTCTTTTGAATTGGTGAATCCCAATGCTTTTATTTGCGATAGAAGAGGATCGTTTTCTGGTTCATGCAAATCGTGTGTCACAAAAGGGAATGGTAGTGCAGTAATGTCACTTTGTGGGTCTTTATCTTGCAATCGTTGTTGCAAATCGGAGCGATATTCTTTCACCCATGCTGGCACCATTACAAAAGCAACAATATCTTTTTTCAAAGAGGGGTTGTTGCGCAACTTGTTAAGGGCATCGATGAAAACATCTATCCCTTTATTTTTATATTCATACCTTCCGCTAAGCGCCACAAAAAGCGATTCTGGAGCAACAGAATGTCCCATTAGGGCTTCAGCTACACGAGTTAGTGTTTTGCGCGCTTTATTACGCTGTTTCGTATAAGTTCCTTTTTTGGGTATAAAGCCTTTTTCAAAACCATTTGGGGTAACTACATGGGGCTCTTTTTCAAGCAGCTGCACACACTCCCTTGCTGTGGTGTCGCTTACCGTAGTAAAACAATCTACATTGTGTGCAGCAGTTTTTTCTACAGAGTGCTTCGAAACCATATTCAACTCTTGTGCCATTTGGTCTCCATTGTAATTGTTGAAATACTTATAGAGAGGCAAATTGTTTCCAGCAATTGATCTACCAATAGAGGTGGCGTGAGTAGTAAAGATTGTAGCTATTTTTGGCACAAAGTGTTTCACATACAAAGCACCCATACCCAACATCCACTCGTTGAAGTGTGCTACAACATGTTTGTTTTGCAATTGATGAAACTTGTAAAAGCTCTCAATCACATTGCCCACAGCATAACCAAACATACTAGAGTCGTCATAATCGCCATAGGAGGGCATAGAATCAACTCCAAAGAGTCGCCACATTTGACCATATATGTCGTTTTTGTGTTCATAAAACTTTTCGAAGTTTACCAATATAGCTATTGGCTCTCCAGGCACATCCCAGCGACCAATACGAACAGATAGGTCTTCATTTAAATCGGCATATTCTCGCCACTTTTTATGAAGCGACTCATCTTCTTTGAACCATGGACTTTCGTCGTCCTTCCATATATCAGGTCCTATAAATATGATTTTATCTTTATGTTCTTTCTGTAGTGTGTTAGCACGAGATGATAGTACTGTATAAATGCCACCCACTTTATTGCAAACTTCCCAGCTTGACTCAAAAATGTAATGGGGTGAATATTCTAAATTTGTATGCATATAATTATTTCAATTTAAATTGGAGTACAAAGATAACCAAATTAGATGATTCATAGGTTAGTAAAATAGTATTCAAACAATTAATAAAAAATAATTGCATGTTTTAGGCTAATTGAAAACAGATACATCACCGATTTGCTCATTTTATGCGAAAAGATTACCTTTGCGTGTTAAATTCTATAATATTGGAAATTTCAAAACTACTTCTACTTTTTGGCACTAAAGCCAATGTAACAGCTTCGAGTGAATTATTGAAAGAGGTAAACTCTCTTTCTTTAAGGGGATTGCATGGCTCATCCAAAGCATTATTAGCAGCGTCGCTATTTAATGGTGACCCCAAAACCTATGTTTATATATTAAACGATTTGGAAAATGCGGGCTACTTCTATCACGACTTAAACCAAATATTGGGTGGTAAAGGTGTCCTTTTTTTCCCTTCAGCATATAAGAGAGCTGCTAAATATGGTCAGGTTGATCCAGCAAACGAAATACTTCGCACAGAGGTGCTTTCACGTTTGCAAAAAACGGAGCAATCTCATATTATCGTTACCTATCCAGATGCATTGGCTGAGAAAGTAATTTCTCAAAATACACTTTTTAAAAATACACTTTCGTTAAGTGTAAATGAAAATATTGACAGCGAAGAGGTTTCAAAGCTATTAGATTCGTATAGCTTTGAGTATGTAGATTATGTTTATGAACCAGGGCAATATGCAACAAGAGGTAGTATTCTAGATGTGTTTTCTTATTCAAACGAATATCCTTACCGTATAGATTTTTTTGGCGATGAGGTAGAAACTATCCGTAGTTTTGATATTGAATCACAGCTTTCAATCACAGCTTTTGAACAGATACGTATTGTGCCACATTTTGGCGCTTCAAAGTCTAAAAACTCCACACTATTCGATGCACTTAATCCCAATGCCATTGTTGCGTTTGAAGATATGCAATGGATAGAGAGTCGTGTTGAATCGGTCTTTTCAGACGAACTCAATATTGAATTGAATGAAGTGGAGATGACAATACCCAATCTGCTATCTAAGGCAGAATTTCACTTGGCAGTTAAACCTTTCAAGCACATTCGTTTTGATAGTAAAAGCATAGAGTTGCCCGATGCAGTACTGCAATTTAAAACTTCACCTCAACCTCTGTTTCATAAAAACTTCGATTTGATAAGCGAATCGCTCAGCAGTTTTATAAAAGAAGGCTACACAATTTACATTCTATCTGATAGTGAAAAGCAACAAGAGCGCTTGCGTGTTATTTTTGAAGATAGAGGAGATAATATCCCTTTCATCCCCATCAATCGGACGTTGCATGAGGGGTTTGTTGACGACACCCTCAAAATTTGCTGCTTTACCGACCATCAGATATTTAATCGATTCCACAAGTATAACCTTAAATCCGACAAAGTGCGTTCAGGCAAAATGGCACTGACGCTCAAGGAGATCAATCAATTTCAGATTGGCGACTATGTTGTGCATCTTGATCATGGTGTGGGCAAGTTTGCTGGACTGGTAAGACTTCCTGTTGGTAAAAATATACAAGAGGTAATCAAAATTACTTACCTCAACAACGATGCTGTGTTTGTATCGATTCACTCTCTTCACAAAATATCTAAATATAAAGGTAAAGAAGGCGATGCACCTGCTCTAAACAAAATAGGCTCAGGAGCGTGGGAGAGAGTTAAGCAACGCACAAAGTCGAAGATTAAAGATATTGCACGCGATTTGATAAAGCTGTACGCAAAACGCAATCAAGAAAAAGGTTTTGCTTTCTCGCCCGATAGTTATTTGCAAACAGAGTTGGAAGCATCTTTTAAGTACGAAGATACACCCGACCAACTAAAAGCCACCAACGATGTGAAAAACGATATGGAGAAATCTGTTCCCATGGATAGGCTTGTGTGTGGCGATGTTGGGTTTGGCAAAACTGAAATTGCAATTCGTGCTGCTTTCAAAGCAGCAACAGATGGCAAACAAGTGGCAGTGTTGGTTCCCACAACAGTTCTCGCAACACAACATTATAATACTTTCAGCGAAAGATTGTCTGATTTTCCTTGTACAATAGACTACTTGAGTCGTGCTCGAACACCTAAGGAGCAAAAAGCCATACTAGCAGACTTGAAAGAAGGTAAAATAGATGTGTTGATAGGGACACACCGTTTGGTTGGTAAAGATGTAAAGTTTAAAGACTTGGGATTGTTGGTAATCGACGAAGAGCAGAAGTTTGGTGTTTCCGTAAAAGAAAAACTAAAACAGCTAAAAGTAAATGTTGACACGCTCACTATGACAGCCACACCCATACCACGTACATTGCAGTTCTCTTTGATGGGTTCGCGCGACTTAACCACCATCTCTACCCCACCCCCCAACAGATACC
>CAZUHZ010000167.1:0-4814 GCA_964620895.1 uncultured Dysgonomonadaceae bacterium
AGTATCTGACTACGGATCAGAAGGTTCCAGGTTTGAATCCTGGCGGGGTCACAAAAAGAAAGCGCAATTGTTTGTAATACACAACAAGTGCGTTTTTTTATGTGCGTAAATGAACAAAATATGAAATTATGTTTCATATTCAGCTAATCCACTTTTTTTGAAGGGTCTCGATATCAGTATTATCTCTCGTCAATTCATTTCATTCCTAGAAATAGAGTGGAAATCCTTCAATTTTCATTACTTCCATTTAATTTCTACACCTTGTTTCTGAATCCAGTTTTGGAAGTCTTTTAGCATGCTTCTATTTTCTCTAATGGCTCGAAGGGGGACATCCTTTTTCTTAGCATAAGATATTAGCATCCCTACAGCCTCGCCAATGCTCCATTCAACTGGGTGTAGTCGATAACAACCGTTAGTTATATGAGTAGTGCCAATATTTTTGTTGGCTGGTAAGAGGTTGTTTACACGTTGAGGTAGTAGTGAGCCTAGTGGAATTTCAAAAGGTAAAGAGGGAAAATCTATATAATTGTTGCCACGTGAACTTGGGTGAAGATCGATGTGATAATAACCAACCCCAACACTGTCGTAAAAGTCTGCAGCTTTTATCCCTGCTTCTGCTCCTGCTACTAGTTTTCTGTTTTCTGCTCCAACATGTTCTTCCAAAACAGTAAACTCAGCTTTAATTCTTCTTGCCTCTCTTATATAAGGATATTTTGCCATCCCATCTTCAGTGCCCATTATGTCGCCTCTGAGTCTTAGCCCTGCCCATCCTTCACCTCCATCAGGTCGAGGAGCTTCGGTTTGCAACCAATAGAAAAGAGATAGGTTTTGTCGTTTCGCAGCAGCAACATGTTTGTTGAACTCTTCTTCTGATTCATCAATTAAATTACCCAATAAATAATCATTTTGTGGCCAGTTTACTACTGTTATACCACCATCATAAGTTCCCTTTACAAAATTGTTTTCATTAATAATGCGTCTGTAATTCCATAAATTAAGAGTATCACCCAATGATATTCCTTCGGGATGGAATCCAAGTTTTTTTGGCTCTAATGTGCGTGGGTTAGAATAAGTCAAATCTAACATCTTGCCAGACCATGCAGGTTCCATTTTTGGAACATATTGGCTCCAAAAATCATAATCCTTTGGACGATCTATAACATTGTTTATACCTGCTTGATAGTCCATAGCAAAACAAACAGTAAAAGCTTGATTATTCTTCGGGTCAGCTTTCTCTGCGGCATGTAATTCGTTTGTTTGGCTTTTTGCTTCAGTACCTGTTATATATTCCGTGCCTGTTAGTGGTAATAGGTCTCCACACTCTGTAGCATCAACAAAATAAGGGGCTGATAACACCTTAGGAAATCCTGTCTTTAAACAAACTATCTCTAGGGCTTTAACTGAATCGGCAATTACATCTGCTTTTCTGATCTTATGCTCAGTTAATACCATCAACTTCCCTGTACTAATGTAAGGTGCTAACATCTCTGTTAATACTGAAACCGCTACGCGTGGTTCGTGACATAAACGCGAAACCCCAGCATCGCCCGGATTCAGATGTTCTCTAGCTTGTGCATCAGCTGTCAATGGGTAGTTCCTTTTGTAATATGCTCTCACCTTAGTACGAAACTCTCTGTATGAAGCTGGCGCCCCATGGGTTTCAATCCACTGATGCTCATCTGGTGGAACACCTTGTTGAGATAGTTGTCCACCAATCCAGTCTGTTTCTTCCGTCAGAATAACTGATAGCCCATTTCTACATGCTGCTAAAGCAGACGCACATCCTCCCAAGCCTCCACCAATAATCACAACGTCAGCTGCAGCCTCTTTCTCAATTGATTGGTTACTGCTTTTTCTGCCAAATGATTTATTGATTCTAGGTGCTAATGTATTACTTTCGAGTAGTGCCGAACCCCCTAATAAAGCTGTATAGGTTATGAAATTGCGTCTATTCATTCTCGTTTATTATATAAGGTGTATTTATAGTATGTATTCTTAGTTTGGTCAAGAAAAATATAAATTAGATAGCGTCTGCCGCATTATTCATCACATCTTTATAAATATATTTTCTAGCAGCTAATAGGGGTTAATCTACACCTTTCACATTCATCTTTAGTGTATAGATACCTTTCCGTGCAGTGACAAATAATATATCACGTTTCTTACCTCCAAAACAAATATTTGAAGGCGATTCGGGATAGTCTATTTCTTCTATTAGTTCTCCATCGCTATTGTACACCCATACTTTATCATAGGTAAGATAGACGTTGCCCTCATTGTCAATTGTCATTCCATCCGAGCCATGTGGTGCGAAAAATGTTTTGTTGATCAATTCTCCATCAATTTGAATATCATATTTCCAAATCTTTTTGTCCTCTATATCGGCAACGTACAAGGTCTCCCCATCAGGTGTTCCTATTAATCCATTGGGTGTTTTGAAATCATCAATCACACGACTAATTTCTCCTGAAGGTGATAGGTAATAGACACCTCGTACATCTTGAATCTCTTTTTGTTCATCGGGCCACCAACTACGGTGATAATAAGGGTCGGTAAAGTAAATACCTCCTTCTTGATCTATCCATAAATCATTTGGACCATTGAGATGTTTGTTGCCGAATATTTCAAAAATAGGGATCAAGTTTTTATTTTCATCAAAGTAGGCAATTTTATTTTTCTCATCAGCACATGTCACTAGCTGATTGTCGGAGTTGAAATACATTCCATTTGAACGTCCAGTTCCTTCTAACCAAAGAGCAACTCCTTCATTCTCATCCCATACATAAATTCTATCGTTTGGCTGATCTGTAAAATAAACTCGCCCATCTGATGCAACAGCGGGACCTTCTGTAAAACCAAACCCCGAACCTGCTTGTTTTATTATGGCATCTTTTGCTACAATAGAAGAGCTTCTTTCTTGAGCAGATGCAAAAAGAGAGGTAAGGATAAAAGCTGTTACTACATAGAAATTGAAGGGTTTCATATAAGTGTAAGGTTTGAATTTTAGAATCTGAATTTGTCAAAAACAAATATATGTATATATTTTGATATTATCTCCAATTTTTCATTCAGATAATTCTAATTTAAATCTATCTTTGTTTTTAAATTGAGGATGTTCAATAAGTTTTGGTCGCCTTTCTGCCCCCAGAAGCACGATCATATCAGGTATATCCGTTGGGATGGGTCAGTAATCTTTTGTATTTTTACATCACTATGTATATCTTCAACCCCGACAATGACTTGGCGCTTGCCAATTTTAGCCCACATTTTACTGCGCCATCATCTGCACTAAAGATGCGCCGCGATTTAGCAATACTGCCTGTGTGGTATGCTCCCGATGGGGCATTGGTGGTTTGCGATGGGGCATTGAATAGTTCGTATTTAGAAGAGATAAAAGAGCTGCTAACAGTCAATAGTTCACTTATCTCTTTTTCACAGATGCAAAATTACTCCGATAAAGCAGTGAAACCTTGGGGTTGGAATCCCAGTCTAAGAAAAGAACTTATTCAGTGTGGATTCAATGAGCAATTACTTCCCTCACTGTCAGATGTCGAGTTGCTTCGCAACTATTCTAGCAGACAAAATGCTGTAAAACTGTTGGAGGAGTTGAAGACCTTGAACCTCTCTTTTTGTGGTGAGTCTTATTACTATACCGATATTGACCACCTGCTCTCTTATTTAAGCATAGCCAAAGGCAACCAAGTACTTAAAATGCCCTATTCGGGTAGTGGTAAAGGGTTGGTTTGGCTGAAAGGTGTTATTACCGATAAACAAACCGATTGGTGTAGGCGTGTTATCAACATGCAGGGTGGGGTAGTAGTAGAACCCGTTTTAAATAAAGTGCAAGATTTTGCTATGGAGTTCGAAATGACTGATGCTGGCATTCGCTATATAGGATACTCCCTATTTGAGTCAGCCTCTTCTGGAGCTTATCAAGGCAATATCTTATTGTCTGACACCGAAATTGAAGGTAGGCTGTCAGCCTATATAGAACTTGAAATATTGATAGAATTGAAAGGTGCTCTTAAAGTAAAGTTAACCGATTACTTCCCTCACTACCGTGGTTATTTAGGTGTTGATATGATGGTTTGCAAATCAGGTGCATCAACTTATCAATTACAACCTTGTGTTGAGGTGAATATGCGTATGAATATGGGCATTGTTGCCCATCGTATTAATGAGAGATTTGTTCATCCAAACTCTACTGGACTTTTTTTCATCAATTTCTTTAAACAAAAGGGTGAAGCACTAAACAACTCTTTAGCTATGGAGCTTAACAATCCACTTGTAATAGAAAATAGCAGAATTAAGAGCGGACACCTCCCTTTAACACCCATTGATAAACACACACAATATACAGCCACAATAACTATAAAAGAAAAATCACGAAGAGATTAAATTCTCCCCGTGATTTTATATAGTGCCTGCAATAAAACCCCTTGTTTAAAGTCCTTGCTAGAAAAGTTTGACAGATTCCTCACCTGCGTGTCGGAATGACAGGGGGTTTAAATACGGAGTTCTTGTCTTATAACCGTTGCTTTTACTACAAAGATAATACTCCTACGGAGTAAAAAGCACAGCTCCCTTAAATCAACCAGCACTTTGCGCTCTACCGTTTTGGCGAGAAACTTTTCTTTTGTTTTCTCTATTTCCCATACCCCATACCTCATATATGTGTGGTGGTGTTATTGAAAAAGGATAGGTCGCAACCTGTCCCTACAAGTTTAGGGAAATGAGCAATCTGCTCACTGTTCATACCTCACCTCACAGCATACCTCACACCCCACACCCCACACCTCATACCCCACACCTCA
>CAZUHZ010000168.1:0-4675 GCA_964620895.1 uncultured Dysgonomonadaceae bacterium
CCGATTTAACGCAGGCGTTGGATAAGATTTGAAAGTTAATTGTTAATTGTTAATTATCAAAGTACTGATAGACTGTCAGCTAACCGACCTCGACCGATGAGCCGAAAAACAAGTGAGAAAGGCGATTAAAAATCGTCTCTGTCTGAGCTTCGGCGTTTTTAGCCGAAGTGAGTTTTGACGATTTCAGCCTTTCGCACGCCAGTTTTTCGAGCGAAGCGGGTGCAGTCTTGACTTTTTTTGCTTACTTTTTTGCGTCAAGGCAAAAAGAGTAAGTGGGACTGCCCCGTGAAATAAGATTTTTTATTTCATAGGGGTTTAAGGGCAACGCCCTTTCTGTCATTCCCTAAATTGTCAACTATCAATTGTCAATTCAAAAAACATCTTTGCAAGACACCTTTCCCACAAAAAAAAAGGCAACTGATTATTCAACCAGTTGCCTCTTTTTTTTACTGTTTTTTCTCAACACTACATATGCGGCTTCATCACATCCAACAACTGCTGCTTAGAAGCTACACCAGAGTGTCGCCAAACCGACTCTCCCTTTTTAAATAAAATAAGAGTGGGTACACTCCTCACCTGATATTTCATAGCAATTGCTTGATTCTTATCCACATCAATTTTTATTATTCTTGCCTTGCCCTTTATCTCGGGAGCCAACTCTTTCAAAATAGGAGCTTGCGCCTTGCATGGAGCACACCAAGTTGCATGAAAATCTACCAATACTGGCTCATTGCCCTCTATTATACTTTTAAAATTCTCTTTCATATCTATTCTTTTTTATTGTCTATTAATAGAGTTGCAAAATATATGCCAAACCGTCACAGCGCGAAAACCAACCAAAAAATGAGTGATTGACGACAATATGTCATGCACTTATTGCTCACTTCACTATTTTTGCCTGATATCCAATCTATTTTGTGCAAGGCTGATCAAATCCATAATCTTCACAAATTGATGCTTAATTGCTACCAAAAGTTTATATCTTTGATTGTTAATAGCAAAAGAGTTCGCAATTAAAACATATCAAAATGGCAAAAGAGAAAAAAAAGAAAACCTTGAAGAAAACGTTAATCGAATACGGAATTATTGCCGCAGTAGCCTTAACACTTTATGCAACTGGGTTACACACAGAAGTTATCGGCTTTGTACAACGTGGGCTTCTAGCTACTGGCTTAATAACACCAAAGATAGAAACCACACATCAAAATGAAACCGAAAATGAGGTAACAGCAACCGCAACCGCTACCCCAGCCGATTTCAACCTCACACTTATGGATGAAGATGGAAACACCCTCTCTTTGGCAGACTTTAAAGGCAAGGCTATTTTCTTGAATATGTGGGCTACGTGGTGTCCACCCTGCATTGCCGAAATGCCCAACATAAACAAACTATACAAAGAGATGGGCAATGAGGTTGCTTTTGTAATGGTTTCGCTCGATGATGATTTTGAAACCGCCAAAGCTTTTAATAAGCGCAAAGGCTTCGACCTTCCTATCTACACACTACAAAGCCGCCGACCCGCAATGTACCAATCTACCACCGTGCCCACTACTTATGTTATTAGTGCCGATGGAAAATTGATGATGACCCATAAAGGAATGTCCAATTATAATACTTCGAAGTTCAAGAAATTCTTGAAAGGTATAATGTAATATTTTCACTCAGCAGGAAACGATATATGTGAAATTTTTATGCTCTTCTTCCAAAATACTGTAGCTTTTCTCTTGCTCGTGCGGGTTTGTAACCCCGTGTGGTCGTGTAGTCAATAGCACCACTGTCATATCAATCAACTGTCTGAACCGTTGATTAAGTATGATTTTCTTGATTGATATGATGAATGTTTTAAAATGAAGACAAAATAGCATCGTTAGCGCAGATATTCATCCATGCTTTTTTATAGTACAAGAATCAACACGAAAATATTTATGCCAAAGCGAGGAACCTGTTCAAAATTGATCACAGCATTTAATTCTACCATCACTAATTATTAAGCTTCAATATATTGTCCTCTTTAATAAGATTTTCTATATTAATTAATGGAATATGAAAATAATTAAAGGAAGTGTTTTCAGTTTTTGCATGCAACAAACCTCTCGTCGTGCCAACTGTTAACTGTGCCATTTGTTGTGAAAATCCTTTTGGAATTGTTAGGCTGTTTTGTTGATAATTTAACATGCTCTTCCATGAGTCGTCGGGTATTGCAAAGTGACAACCTCCTTCAATTAATAAAAAAGAGGCATCATTCGTTGAGAACGAAAACTTACTGAATACTGCAATTAGTTTTTGTTTGCTATCTGCAGCAAAACGAACAGCTAACTCTAATTTCACCTTCCCCTCATTGTCAAAATTGCTTTCAACTATTTCAAACTCTTCAGTAGTAATAAGAGATAATTTAAACCCTATATTATCCATATATGCAATTAAAATCAGAAACGAATGCTTCTTCTGTATAATCTACTGAAACCTGTTTTTCTATGATAGAAGTAGCCCCAGCTCTTTTCACAGCAGTAACTTTGTTTTTAATAATAGCCACAGACATTGGAACTTCTACTAATTTAACCCCTAACACTTCCTCAATTTTAGCTATTGTCTCAAGGGTTAAATTCTCCTTACCTTTCACTACTTTACTTATATACTGAGGAGTAACACCCATCTCTTCTGCTAGTCTTTTCTGAGTCATTCCATTTATGGGCTTCTGCTTTCTTATTTCTCGCAGTATGCGTATTGCAATTTTAGAAGAGCGATCAGTCCAACCTCTATCCTTCTCTCTCTCCTGAGCTTTTTTTAGCCAAGGTGACACTTCTTTTGAAGTTATTTCATTAATCTTCTCTAGTGCTGTTTTCATAACTCTAACTCTCTATTTCTTCAATTATCCCATCTACATCCACAATACCTATATCTAAAAGGTAGTTTCTACATCTCTTTAGTTTAGCCAATTCGTTATTCGTGTGATCTCTGTCTTGCATCTTTTGTGTCAGTTTTATGGCTCCCCCAGTTACAATATATACGTTTTCTTCTACCCTTAAAGCATACAGACGCAACCAATTATCTCTCGCTTTGGCTTTATCAAAAATCCTATTCAGGTAAGAATAACTAGATAAGGGTTTAAAAATTGCTCCTAACCCGTTCAATTGTTGCTGTTCATTTTTATCAGATAGTTCAATAAGCTCTTTTTCGAATTCCTTGGCAAAATATAATGTATCAAGTATAGCCTCTTCAACACTTATCTTACCCCAGTAGCCATTTTGCAAATCTTTTATTTGAGTTTCAAAAAACTCTTCTAAATATTCGGGGTCGTTCCATAAGTCGAATAGTCTTGAAAACTCATCATCTGTCTCTTCTGGATATTTAAAAGCAAATAATCTATCACCAAATATAGAAACAATTTTCATAATATCAACCTGCAGGTTTATTTTTAACGCTAAATTAGCGGTTTTGTTCATTATTTACATCGCTAGCGGGGATATTCATCCGTGCTTTTTATAGTACAACAATCCACACGAAAATATTTGTGCGAGAGAGGTGCAAATCCACAATCTCTTTTGTTATCTCTTAATGGTTATACTCCTTTTTATTCATTGCTATCCAATCATAAAAAAATCATTCAATCATATTTAATCTAGGGTTCAGACTGTTTTTCTCAATGGCACGGATTTTTATCACAGCATGCTGGGGATTCATGATATATCTTGTAACTCCAAATTCATTTTGTAGGTTTTCAATGATATCATATTTGTTATTTTAGATGCATGTTTTAAGCTTGATTCTATCTCGCCAGCTATAATAAGGCCGCTCACTTTTTTTTCTGGATGTTTTTCAATTAAGAATCCAATGTGTGTAGCTAGTTCCCCAAAAACATTCATACCAGCAACTCCTGGTTCTATTTTAACAGCTAACAAATTACCATCATTGTTTTCTAATAATATATCAACTGAACTCTCCTCGTTTGAATATTCAAACATCTTGTTTTGCCTGTTCAGTATCTTGTAGTTAGGAAATAACACAGAGCTATATTCAAAAATAGATTTTCTTATGTGTCCCTTGTAACTAAACCCATAAATAAATTGGTCAGCTATTTCATCATCAGTTAATTCATACAGCATACCATCATCATTATCCAAATCTTTCTTAAACTTATAATATGCTTTGATTCCATTTCTCACAGTTCCTTTTCCCTCGTATCCAATTTCTGAATGCTCACCAGTAGTACTATATGCCTCTACAAGTTTTTCAATATCTGATAAGTCACTTAATGTATAAACATCATAGTTTTCATTATTCGAAATCTTATCAATTGCATAAGAATAACTCACACTTGTGTTTTCAGTGTAACCATTTTTTATTAACCACTCTTTAAATCTTTGCTTTTCCATTTTGTTTTATTATTTATAGCTGTTATAATTTTATTTCTCATAAATGTTTTATTTTGTACACTACTTATCAATTTTCACTTGCGGTACTTTAAGTGTATGCATGAATATACGTAGCAGTTTATCAATCATAAAAATCATCCAATCATATTCAATCAACGGTTCAGACATTTTCTCTTACACCCCAGCTCTACCCCCATACAAATGCCTCTGAAACCCCACAAACAGCGAGCTAATACTCTCCACCGTACCCAAATAATCCATAGCATCGGGTAGCGATTGGTATTTTGCAATAAGTAGTGTGG